>NZ_JAMYQF010000029.1:0-73026 GCF_040320745.1 Mesorhizobium sp. M0621
TGGTTCGCCTCGATGGCCTATGTGCTGATTTGCGCGCTGCGCCGCATCGGCCTGGTGGATACACGGCTCGCCAGGGCAAGCTGCGCCACCATCCGGCTCAAGCTGTTCAAGATCGGCGCCCTGGTCAGCGTCTCGGTGCGCCGCATCAAGCTGGCCATGAACTCCGCCTGCCCCTTCCAGCGCGAATGGGCCCTGACCTATGCCCGGCTCTCGGCAGCCGCCGCCTGAGCGGCCCGATCCACCCCTCCCGTCAACAGCAAGGAAACAGCGCCGAACCACACCAACCGCTCCAAGCGGCCGACATCCCTTGCCCGCAGCTCAAGCGCCGGCAAAATCGCTGCCGCCAGCCTCGCGCCGAAAGACTGTGTGAGATATCCGGGCTAAGCGCCACCCTCCCCCTTGAGGGGAGGGTGGCCCGAAGGGCCGGGAGGGGTCCGACGTGAAGCGCGCCGACGCCCTTCAGACCACATGCCCTCGAGGGTCATCGCTGCACCCTTTTTGATCACACTCGGTTTTAAAAAAGGCCGAGCATTCTTCGGCGACCCCACCCGACCGCTTCGCGGCCACCCTCCCCTCAAGGGGGAGGGATCTACGCCGCCTGCGCCATGCGCTCCGAACTCATGCGATAGGAGATCGCTTCGGCGAGATGGATGCGGCCGACCGTCTCGCTGGCGTCGAGATCGGCCAGTGTGCGCGCTACCTTCAGCACCCGGTGGTAAGCGCGGGCGGAAAAGGCGAGCTTCTCGCTGGCATCCTTGAGCAGCGACAGGCCGGCGGCGTCAGGCATGGCGATCTCCTCGATGACCGAGGGCACGCAATGCGCGTTGGTGGTAGCGCGGGTAGCGCCGAGACGTTCGAAGCGCTCGCGCTGGATGGTGCGGGCGCGGGCCACGCGCAGCGCCACATCGGCACTTTTCTCCGCCCGGTCCGGCCGGATGAGATCGCTGGCAGAGACCGCCGGAACCTCGATACGCAGGTCGATGCGGTCGAGCAGCGGGCCTGAGATGCGCGCCTGGTAGTCGGTGCGGCAGCGGTCGCCGCGCAGGCAGCGATAGCCGGGCTCGCCGGCCATGCCGCAGCGGCACGGGTTCATCGCCGCGACCAGCTGGATGCGCGCCGGATATGTGACGCGATGGTTGGCGCGTGCGATCATGCAGTCGCCGGTTTCCAGCGGCTGGCGCAGCGCATCGAGCGTCTGCGGCGTGAACTCCGGAAATTCGTCGAGGAACAGCACGCCATGATGGGCAAGCGACACTTCGCCCGGCCGTGCGCGGATGCCACCGCCGACCATCGCCGCCATCGAGGCCGAGTGGTGCGGCGCGCGGAACGGCCGCCGGTCGGTCAGCTTGCCCTCGCCGAGTTCTCCCGCCACCGAGGCGATCATCGACACCTCGAGCAGTTCCTTTGGCGCCAACGGCGGCAAAATCGACGGCAGCCGCTGCGCCAGCATCGATTTTCCCGATCCCGGTGGCCCGATCATCAGCAAATTATGCCCACCGGCGGCCGCCACTTCCAGCGCCCGCTTGGCGGTCTCCTGGCCCTTGATGTCGGCGAGGTCGGGCAGGTCGCGCGCCGCGGCGTGGATGCCGGCTTCCGGCCGTGACAGCACCTGCGTGCCGCGAAAATGATTGGCGATGGCGATCAGGCTGCGCGGCGCCAGAATGTCGATATCCTTGCCGGCCCAGGCCGCTTCCGGCCCGCAGGCGAACGGGCAGATCAGGCCCTTGCCTTCGGCATTGGCCCCGATCGCTGCCGGCAAGGCGCCGGCGACCGCGGCAATCGTGCCGTCGAGCGACAATTCGCCGAGCACGACATAGCCGGCCAGCATGTCGCCCGGAATGGCGCCCAACGCCGCCATCAGGCCAAGCGCGATCGGCAGATCGTAGTGGCTGCCCTCCTTGGGCAGGTCGGCGGGCGCCAGATTGACCGTGACCTTCTTCGACGGCATCGACAGGCCCGATGCATGCAGCGCCGCCTGCACCCGCTCGCGGCTTTCGGCGACCGCTTTGTCGCCAAGACCGACGATGTGCATGTTGACCTTGCCGGGCGCAATCATCACCTGCACGTCGACCGGCACGGCCTCGATGCCCTGGAAAGCGACCGTGCGAACCCGCGCCACCATTTCTTGCCCCCGGATAGTGGTTCGCCCATGCCCTGGCGACCAGGGTGTGAGCGAAGTCAAGGGAGACAACCACAGATTTCAGAGTTAGGCAAGAACATTACAAGAACATGTGGCCGCCTCACAACGGTGAAGAATGCTGCCGGCAAGGACGCGCGTTCATAAGTTGGGCTCGATCGGAAGCTCGAGCGCCCGCTTTGTCAAAAGCTCGCTCGCATCAGGGATGAGATACCCGAGCGTGGATGGCTAGAATTTGTCAAACAGGCGCTCCACCTTGCGGGCGAACATTTCCCTTTTGTCATAAGAAATGCTCTCGACAGAATATTTCGTCAAATAGAGGTGCTTCACGTTGCGGCCGCACATAGTCTTGAGGCCTCGCAGCAGCACTTTCCTCCCCGGGTTTTGCATGTAGAGTTCGGTATACCACCATGGCGACCCGCATGTGGTAACGACGCCGATCCGCCGGATGTTCAATAGCGCCGGCTTGATCGTGCCACCGTCTGCCGGCAATTCGTAAGCCACCCCTGGTCGCCAAACTCGATCGAAATAGCCCTTCAGGATTGCAGGCATGCCCGACCACCATGTGGGAAAGCAGAAAACGCAAGCTTCCGCCCATCTCAACGCATCGATGTAAATCTGCAAGTCGCCGGGTGCTTGAGCAGGATCGAAGTGGCCGCGTCTTTCTTCGGCATGCATCACAGGATCGAACTTCATTTGATGGAGATCGAAATCAACGACCTCGTCTCCCCTGGCCTTGAGGGTCTGAACGACCCGTTTGTGGAGCGATGCCTGGTAGCTGTCGACTAATGGATGCGCATAGACGACATTAATTTTCATGGCGTGGGCCTTCAGGCTTCGGACTACACATACATATTTAGCGATCACGCAACCAACAAGGAACAGCAGGTCAGCGGCGAGGAAGGAAAAGCCTTTCGCTAATCGCCTGGTCAAACCATGAACACTGCAGGAACATGCAACCGCCCCGGTCGCGGTCAGGTTGTGCCCGGTTGCAAAAGCGGAACATGTTAAGACAAAATGAAAACGGTTACTTCCGCTTGTCCTCGACCGCGTCCCAGAACAGGCCGGCGATGTCGGCGCCGCCGAAGCGTTGGACTTCGCGCACGCCGGTCGGCGAGGTCACGTTGATCTCGGTCATGTAGTCGCCGATCACGTCGATGCCGACCAGGATGAAGCCGCGCTCCTTCAGCGAGGGCCCGATGCGGGCGCAGATCTCGCGTTCGCGCTCCGTCAGTTCGGTCTTTTCGGCGCGGCCGCCGACATGCATGTTGGAGCGGGAATCATGTTCGGCCGGCACCCGGTTGATGGCGCCGACCGGCTCGCCGTCGATCAGGATGATGCGCTTGTCGCCCTTGCGCACGTCCTTCAGATAGCGCTGCACGATATAGGGTTCACGGAACATCTGGCCGAACATTTCGAGCAGCGAGGCAAGGTTGCGGTCGCCCTCCAGCAGATGGAAGATGCCGGCGCCGCCATTGCCGTAGAGCGGCTTGATGATGATGTCGCCGAACTCCTTGCGGAAGGCGGCCACTTCCAGCGGATCCTTGGTGATCAGCGTGTCCGGCATCAGGTCGGAAAACTCGGTGACGAAGATCTTTTCCGGGCTGTTGCGCACCCAGGCCGGATCGTTGACCACCAACGTCCCGGGATGGATGCGCTCGAGGATGTGCGTGGTGGTGATGTAGTTCATGTCGAAGGGCGGATCCTGGCGCAGCAGGACGACGTCCATCTCCGACAGATCGGTGCGCACCTTCTCGCCCAGCGAATAGTGGCTGCCTTTCTCGTCGCGCACCTGCATTTCCTCGATGCGGGCAAACACCTTGCCGTCGCGCAGCGACAGCCGCTCGGGCGTGTAATGGAACAGTTGGTGGCCGCGCCGTTGCGCTTCCAGCGACAGCGCGAACGAGGTGTCGCCGGCGATCGACACGGTGGAGATGTGGTCCATCTGGACGGCGATTTTCAGCTTCATGGCGGGTCTCCGGCGGACTCGGATGGGGCGACTGTCTTGCCTGTACAGGCTCACTGTGCGTCTGCCAATCGCGACCTTTTGAAGATTGGCATAAGCAAGCCGCAAAGCCAGGTCGGCCCCCGATCTCGCCAGCCATCTGGAGACAAGGCGAGGCGCCGCGTCATCCAACGGCGGGAAACGGCTGAAGATGTGCGTGAAAACAAAGGTTTGACGCACCCGTCTCGACCTTCCCGAAGGTCATGCGCTTTACCCGTGAAAAATCTATTTCGCGATACGTTTCCTAAAGGGTTTGCTGCCAGTCTCGAAATAAATTCCGACGTCACAAAACAGGGACACCGATGCAAACTTCGTTTGGCACCGGTCAGGCAAACAGGGAGAGCACGGATCTGGCATTCACAGATCCGTTGACCGGGCTTGGCAACCATCGCCGGTTCTTCGACAAGGTCGATCGCCTGATCAGCGATCGTGCCGACGACCCCGCACCTTTTACCGTCGGCATCCTCGACCTCGACGGCTTCAAGCCGATCAATGACCTGTTCGGACACAAGGCCGGTGACGATATCCTGATCCAGGTCGCGATGCGGCTGCGCGCCTCGATGGACGGCTACTCCACGGTCTGCCGCATCGGCGCCGACGAATTCGCCTTTCTCTATCCGATGGTGTTCAGTGAGGAAGCGGCGGCCGAAAAGTCGCGCATGCTGATCGAGATCCTGTCGGCGCCCTACGATGTCGGCGAACGCACCGCCAGGCTCTCGGCTTCGGTCGGCTGCTCGCTGTTCTCTTCGGGCGACGAAACCACTGAGATCCTCATCAACAAGGCAGAGACGGCGCTCTACCACGCCAAGCGTTCCGGGCGTGGCCGCGTCGTCGTCTACACCCGCGAGATGGAAGAGGCGGCCAAGCGCGTCACCCGCATCGAACAGGCGCTGCGCCGCGCCGTCTCGGCCGGCGAGGTGGAACCGCATTTCCAGCCCATCGTCGACCTCAACACGCGCCGCACCATAGGCTTCGAGACGCTGGCGCGCTGGACCGATCGCGACCTCGGCTCCGTGCCGCCAACCGTCTTCATTCCCATCGCCGAGGAGCGCGGCATCATCGGCCCGCTGTCGCAGCTGGTGCTGCGCAAGGCGACCGAGGCGGCCCGGAGCTGGCCGAAGGACCTGTTCCTGTCGTTCAACCTGTCACCCTCGCAGCTCGTCGACCAGAACACCGGCCTGCACATACTGGCGATCCTCGATCGCACCGGCTTCGATCCGCGCCGGCTGGAGATCGAGATCACCGAGACCGGCCTGATGAACGACCCGGCCTCGGCCGCGCAGATCGTCGAAGACCTGCGCCGCGTCGGCATCCGCGTTTCGCTCGACGATTTCGGCACCGGCCAGTCCTCGCTCGGCCGCCTGCGCGAATTCCATTTCGACAAGCTCAAGATCGACCGCGCCTTCGTCTCCTCGATTCTCGATGATAGGCCGTCCGAACACATCATCCGCGCCATTCTCGCCATGTGCGAGGGGCTCGGCATGGATGTGGTCGCCGAGGGCATCGAGCAGGAAGCGCAGGCCGATCGTCTGGTCCAGTTCGGCTGCGCCGGCGGGCAAGGCTATCTGTTCGGCAAGCCGGCCGATGCCGCCGCCACGCTCGGCTACCTCCGCGATTCTTTCCGCGGCGCCCTGCGCGCCAAGGCGATCTGATCGCTGGTCTCGAAGCCGCCGCCAATCCCGATGATGCCACTGTGCGCAATCCGATGCGGCGCATTGTCGTTTTGTCTGACATAAGGCCAGAAATCCGAAGGTTCGCCCTTGCCCGCGCGCCTTGCGTGGCTAGGATGCGCGCCGGTCTGGCTACAGCGCCGCGCCTCCTTCAGGACGCGCAAAGGACGTTGTAGCATTTTATATTTGCGCATGATCCCTTTCCGAAAATCGATCCGATTTTCGGGGTCATGCGCTCGGAGAGAAAAGATATGATGCCATCGGCGAATTTTGCCGACCTGGAAGGCGCTTCGGTGCTGATCACCGGCGGCGGCTCCGGGATTGGCGCGGCACTGACCGAGGGGTTTGTGCGCCAGGGCGCCAATGTCGCCTTCATCGATATCGCCGATGGTCCAAGCACGATACTTGCCGACCGCATCGAGAAGGAGTTCGGGCGGCGGCCGCTCTATCTCAAGACCGATTTGCGCGACGTCGAGGCCTTGCGGGCTTCGGTAGCCAGGGCGGCAGAGGCGCACGGCGACGTCACCGTGCTGGTCAACAATGCCGCATGGGACGAACGCCACGCCGTCGAGGACGTGACGGTCGAATTCTGGGACAACAACCAGGCCGTCAATCTGCGGCCGCATTTCTTCACCGCGCAGGCGGTAGCGCCGGGCATGAAGCGGGCCGGCGGCGGCTCGATCATCAACTTCACCTCGACATCCTACCTGATCAACCATCCCGACATGCCGTCCTACACCGCCGCCAAGGCCGGTATCCTTGGTCTGACCAAGGGGTTGGCCGGCAAGCTCGGCGTCGACGGCATCCGCGTCAACGCCATCGCGCCGGGCTGGGTGATCACCGAGCGGCAGAAGGAACTCTGGGTGACCGAACAGGCGCTTGCCGCCCATGTCGCCAAGCAGTGCATCAAGCAGGTGATGCAGCCCGACGACATCGTCGGCACGGTGCTGTTCCTGGCCTCTGACGCCTCGCGCATGCTGACCGCGCAGATGCTGATCGTCGATGGAGGCTTCCTGTGAGCCCGGAGTTTGCCAGCAACGCATCGGCGGTCGCCGCCGTCGACTGGGGCACGACCCGCATGCGGGTCTGGCTGGTCGACGGACAAGGCAAGCTGCTAGCCGAACGCCGCGGCGATGATGGCCTGATCACCGCCCAGCAAAAGGGCTTTTCTACCATCCTTGAAGGGCATCTGGCGGCGATGGGAGCACCGGAAGCACTGCCCGTGATCATCTGCGGCATGGCCGGCTCCCGCCAGGGCTGGCTGGAAGCGCCGTACGTGACGGTGCCGGCGCCGCTCAGTGCCATTCTCGGCGGTGCTGCCAAGGTGCCCGGCCAGAGCCGTGACATCCGCATCGTTCCGGGCCTTGCCCAGCGGCTGGCCGATGCGCCAGACGTCATGCGCGGCGAGGAAACCCAACTTGCCGGCGCCGGCCTGCCGGCCAAGGGGCGCCAGTTGGTCTGCATGCCCGGCACCCATTCAAAATGGGTGCTGGTCGAGGACGGCACCGTCGTCGGTTTTGGTACCTGGCCGACCGGCGAACTGTTTTCCGTGCTTGCCGCGCACTCGATCCTGCGCCATTCACTCGGCGAACATCCGAAGCCCGTCACAGCAGACAATCCGTTCTTCCGCCGCTGGTGCGAAACCGCACTGGCCGAAGGCGGCGATGTCACCTCGCGGCTGTTTTCCATTCGCGCCGCCGGCCTGCTTCAGGATCTGAAAGCCGATGATGCCGCCGCCTGCCTGTCCGGGCTGTTGATCGGTGGCGAGATCGCCTCGGCCAGCCGTCGTCACGGCGCCGGCGCGGAGCCCGTCGTGCTGGTGGCATCCGGTGCGCTCGCCGCCCTTTACAGTGAGGCGCTCGGCCTCGCCGGGCTTGCAGTCCGGGTCGTCGATGCCGACGAAGCGGTGCGTGCCGGGCTCATTGAAGCCGCGCGCGAGAACGGCATGATCGCCAGAATTGGAGCAGCCTCATGAGCCAGACCGCACCTTTTCCCAAGCTCAAGCGCGGCTTGGTCGCCATCTTGCGCGGGCTGAAACCGACTGAGGCAGTCGCCATCGGCCAAGCATTGTTCGACGCCGGCATCGAGGCGATCGAAGTGCCGCTCAATTCACCGGAGCCGTTTTCGTCGATCGCCGGGATCGTCGAAGCGCTTCCGAAAACGGCTCTGGTCGGCGCCGGCACGGTGCTGACGCCGGCCGATGTCGATGGCCTGCACAAGGCCGGCGGGCGGCTGCTGGTCAGCCCCAACATCGATGCCGAGGTGATGGCGCGCGCCATGCACTATGGCATGGTCACCATGCCCGGTGTGTTCACGCCGACCGAGGCTTTCCTGGCGATCAAGCTAGGCGCTTCGGCGCTGAAGTTCTTCCCGGCGAGCGTGCTGGGTGCTGCCGGTATTTCCGCGATGCGCGCGGTGTTGCCGGCGCAAACACTGGTCGGTGCTGTCGGCGGCGTCTCCGAAAAAGATTTTGCCGGCTACAAGGCGGCGGGCGTGACCGCCTTTGGTCTGGGCTCCAGCCTGTTCAAGCCGGGCATGAGCGTCGACGAGGTGGCCGGGCGGGCCCAGGCGGCGGTGACAGCCTGGGATGCAACGTTCGGCGGAGAGGCATGATGAGCGAAGCCATCGTTTCGGTTTTTTCCGATCATGTCTGCCAACTCGGCGAGGGGCCGAGCTACGATCCCGCCACCGATACGCTCTACTGGTTCGACATCGTCAACAGCCAGCTTCTGGAAAAGCGGCTGTCCGGCGGCTCGACCACCGTCCATGAGCTTGGCCAAATGGCGAGCGCCATCGCCGTCATCGACGACAAGCGCCAGCTGATCGCCACCGAGACCGGCCTTTTTGTCCGCGACGTGGCGACCGGCAGGCTGACGCTGCATACACCTGTCGAAGCCGACAATGCGCTGACGCGCTCCAACGATTCGCGCGTCCATCCCTGCGGCGCCTTGTGGATGGGCACGATGGCCAAGGACGAGAGCAAGGGCGCGGGCTCGATCTACTGGTTTTTCAAGGGTGAGTTGCGCAAGCTGTTTTCCGACATCACCGTCTCCAATTCGATCTGCTTTTCGGAAGATGGCACGCTCGCCTACTACACCGACACTTCGACCGGGTTGCTGATGCGGATCGCTTGCGACCCGGCCACCGGCCTGCCCATCGGCGAACCGAAAATCTTCATCGATCACCGCTCGTCCAAGGGTTTTGTCGACGGCTCGGTCGTCGACCGCGACGGCGTGCTGTGGAATGCCGTCTGGGGCGGCAAGGTGGTCAAGGCCTATTCGCCTGAAGGCGTGCTGCTGCGCGAAATCCCGATGCCGGTGACGCAGCCATCCTGTCCGGCCTTCGTCGGCAAGAACGCCGACCGGCTGGCGGTGACTTCCGCCTGGAAGGGTAAGGACGAGAAGCAGCGCCAGCTCGATCCGCAGGCGGGCATGACCTTCCTGCTCGACATCAAGGTCAACGGCCGCTTCGAGCCGCGCGTGCTGATCGCCTGAACTGCATTCTGCGGTCGGCCCGTGTGCTGTCGTGCAGGCGCCCGCGCCGTGTCGGTTTCGCGAGAGCCTGACGCCTTCACCGTGCGATGGTAGGCGATCGCACCGCCGGGAAGCGTTAATTTCATGCCGAGCCGCAAGCCAAGACTGATCCTCGTCCATGAGCCGGAAAAGGCCTGTTTCGACCGTCTGGTCGCCGACGGTCATGCACCAGAGCGCGCTGCTGAGATCGCCTCCTATCTGGCGCAGTCGACCGATTTCGCCCCTGAATTCGAAGCACTCGGCCGCGCCTGCCAGGCACGCGGCCTGTCTTTCGCGCCGGTGGCGCTTGACGAGGCTGCAGGCGTGCTCGCCGGCGAGGATCCCGGCACGACGCTGGTCTGGACGCTGACCGATGGCATCGCCTATTTCCGAGGCGGCGCGGCACCCGCTTTGGCGAGACTGGGCGGGTTCAAGACGATCGGCGCCGACGATGCGCTGTTCGCGCTTTGCCAGGACAAGTTCCGCTCCGGCGCCGTGCTTGGCGCGCTCGGCTTGCCGGTGCCGCGGGCCGGGCTTGCACGCGACGGCAAATGGCTGGTCGAGCCGCCGGCCTCGCCCGCCGGCTGGTTCGTCAAGCCGAACCGGCTTGGCGCCAAGATCGGCATCTGGCCGGATTCGCGCTGCAGCGACCTCGGCCACGCGCTGGAACTCAGCCGGCGTGTGTTCGCCGCTTATCGTGATGACGTCGTCGTCCAGCCCTATGTCGCCGGCCGCAATGTGCGCGCCAGTTTTCTCGGCCTGGTGCCGGGCGCAGGGGTCGAAGCGCTCGGCGTGGCCTTTGTCGATTCAGGCGCGGATTTCCAGACTATGGCGGACAGCCTGGCACTCTACGGCGACACCGGCGAGGCGGCGAAGGCGGCGGGACATTATGCCGAACCGGAACTCGTTGCGGTTGCCGACAGCCAGCCGGTCGCCGACGCCAGGATTCGCGTGATCGCCGAGCGGCTGATGAGCGGGCTCGGCCTGCGCGACGTTTTTTCGATCGATTTCAGGGTCGAGGCCAACGACACCGTCCATCTCATCGAGTTCGAGGTCTGCCCCGGCCTGCCCTGCTTCGATTTCCGCGCCTATTGCCGCCAGCAATGGGGCCTCGAACTCGTTGACGCCATGGCCGAAACCGCGGCAAGCCGGCTGATCGGCCAGCAGCGCTGCGTTTAGACGGCCCAACCGAACGCCACCAAGCGGAAGCGCTCGCCAGTGACGAGCACTCGCCACGCCACGAGAGCTGTTAACTCACGGAATAGCGTAGGCGGCCCGATCGGCGGGACCTATCCCTACGGCATTCGCTCGAACGCCTGCAAAGACGGATCCATCCTGTCCCAGTCATGGCCGCGGATCGTGTAGGTGACCACCTGCGGTTCGAAAACACTGGGGTCGTCGAGGCTGGTCGCATTGATCGCTATGAACTCCGGCATGGCGACGAATGTCAGGTAGACTGGCGTTCCGCATGTTGGGCAGAAGGCGTGGATCTTTTCGTTGCCGCTGGCGCCCGCCACGCGCCATGTGCTCGCCTCGCCGGTGATTGCCATATCGGCGCGCCGGCCGAAGGTCATGTAGGATCCGTGGCCCGTGCCGCTACGCTTTTGGCAATCGATGCATTGGCAGTGGTTCTGGAAGATCGGCTCGCCGCTGGCTTCATAGCGGATCGCGCCGCATGCACAGCCGCCGGTATAGCGCTTGGTCATTGTCATTCTCCGCTGGCTTTGGTTCTGCGTGATTCGAGCGACATCAAGCCGATTTCGGCTTGGCGGAAATGTCGATGCCGCTGCCGGTTTCGAGGAAAGATTTCAGGCTGGACAGCACCGCTGGCCATCCCTGGCTGATGCCTTTCGCCATGCCGCTGCCGGCTTCGAGTTCGTCATGGGTGACGGTCAGCCGCACCATGGTGTCGTATTCCTCGATGCCGAACGTTACCCGGCTGTACTTCGACGGATCGTCGGCCTGCGAGGCGTTCGCCCAGGTGATGACGAGACGGGTCGGCGGCGAGATCTCGACGACCTTGCCGACAAGTTCGAGGGTCCGTTCGTCATTGGCGCGGATGTGCTCCCATTTCGATCCCGCCTTCCAGTCGGAGACGTTCTCGTGGCCCCAGTAGCGCCTTGCGACATCGGGCTTGATTATGGCCTCGAACACCTTTTGCGGCGTCGAGCGGATATAGGTCACGTAGACAAAACTGGTCGTCTCTTTGGTGGTCATTGGTCGTCTCCTTCGAGTTCTTGCTTCAGGTCGTGCAGCAGGCTGAGCCGCTGCCGTTCGAATTTCCGCACCCAGCGCTCGTAGACTTCGTGCAGCGGCACGGGGTTGATGAAATGCAGCTTCTCGCGACCACGCTTGACGGTGCTCACCAGATTGGCCGCCTCCAGCAGGTCGAGGTGCTGGGTGGCGGATTGCCGTGCCATGTCCAGGTGTTCGCAAAGCTGACCGAGCGTCTGCCCGTTCTGCTCACACAGAAGGTCAAGCAGCCTTCGGCGTGTCGGGTCGCCCAGCGCTTTGAAAACCTTGTCGGCGTCCATCGTCCCCACTCTGTTGTGGGGTATAATATGCAGGCAAATACCTGCATGTCAACTGGCGCAATTATCCGGCCTCGCAAGATTGGATGCGGCTATTCGGACTCGGACGTTGATTGCGCGACGGGCCGCGCCGGCCATGTACGGACGTAAACCTGCAGGATTTCGTCTGAAGTCCTGCTACTAGCGCTGCAGCAGGGATTTGACAGGATGCCTATCGACGGCCGAGATTTCATCGTTCGTTGGTGGACCATCCTAAGCGTTCGAGATTGGCCGAAGCCTCCCAACTTCGTCATCCCTGGGCGAAGCAGGAGCGAAGCGACGCAGCGCAGACCCGTGGATGACGAAGGCGCTGGGCGTTTGCGCCAATCGCCAAGGTATGCCGTCCGTCACACCCGCGATTCGTCAAAACTGCTCCAGGCGGATTTTAGGCGCCCTCGACCAGGACGATCTCGCCGTCGGCGACCTTCTGGCGAATGGCGACAGCGCGCTGGTATTCCGGCGAGTGGTAGCAATCATGTGCGGCGGCGAGCGATTCGAACTCGATGATGACATTGCGTGCGCGGCCCGGGCCTTCAGCCTTTTCATGCTGGCCGCCGCGCGCCAGGAATTTCGCGCCGAAGCGCTCGAAGGCAGGCTTGGCGGCGGCGACATAGTCCTTGTAGCCTTCGGCGTCGCGCACATCGACGCGGGCGATCCAGTATCCCTTGGGCATGTCTTGTCTCCGAACTTTTTCTTGGGAAATTATGCCGAGCGCATTTCATCAAGAATGGCCTCGGCCGCTTCCCGTTTGTTGGCCGCCGCGACGATCGGTCGGCCGACGACGAGGTGGCTGGAGCCGTTGCGGATTGCCTGTCCCGGCGTCACCACGCGCTTCTGGTCGCCATGGTCGCTGCCGGCCGGCCGGATGCCGGGCGTCACCACCGCCATATCGGGTCCGACGATGCGGCGCACCGCCTCGGCCTCCGCCGCCGAGCAGACGATGCCGCCCATGCCGGCATGCAGCGCCTGTTCCGAGCGCCGCAGCACCAGCGTATGCGGGTCATATTCGTAGCCCGCGTCGATCACGTCCTGCTCGTCCATCGAGGTCAGCACACTGACCGCAAGCAGGCAAAGGTCGCTGCCGCGCGCTGCTTCCACCGCCGCCGCCATCGCCTTGGGATAGGCATGGATGGTCAGCATGGTCATGCCCATCTTGACGATGTTCTCGACGCCCTTGGCCACCGTGTGGTCGATGTCGAGCAGCTTCATGTCGAGAAAGATTTTTGTCCCGCCGCTGGCCAGTTCCCTGGCGAAGTCGAGCCCGCCGGCGAAGGCCAGCTGATAGCCGATCTTGTAGAAGGAGACGACGCCGTCGAGTTCCCGCACCGCCTGCTCGGCTTGCTTCACGGTCGGCAGGTCGAGGCCAACGATGAGCCTTTCCTGCATGGATTGGGCGCGTATGGTGCCGGCAATCATGTCTCGATCCGGGTGGACAGCATGCGCGAGGTCTCGATCAGCGTGCGGCATAGGTGCTCCATCGATTTGTACAGTCTGTCGTCACGGAAATGGCCATCCTCGTCGAAGGCGTCGCCGCCCTCCGGCACCGAGCATTCCGGCGTCACCACCTCCATCTGGCAGCGCACCAGAACGGCGCGCAGATGGTTGATGCAGCGGATGCCGGCAAAGTGGCCGCTGGAGGACGAGCAGAGGCCGGCGACCTTGCCGGCCAGCGGCCGGACCGATCGGCCACCATCCCTGCGCACCCGGCTCACCCAGTCGATCGTGTTCTTGAGCAGCGGTGGGATGGAGCCGTTATATTCGGGCGTGGCGATCAGCAGCCCGTCATGGGCGATCACCAGCCGGCCGAGTTTCAGGGCGTTTTCGGGAACGCCCTTTTCCTTTTCCAGATCCTCGTCGAGGATCGGCAGGGGATAGTCTGCGAGCGAGATGCGGGTCACCTCGGCGCCCTGCATGGCGAGTTCCTTTTGTGCCACGTCGGCTGTCCTGCCGCTATAGGCGCCGCTGCGCACCGAGCCGGCGAAGACGAGGATTTTCGGGATCACTGCCATTGGCCACCCTTGTTCCCGGACAGGTACAGCCAAGGACGGCTCAAATCAACGCATCGGAGCCACAAAACGATCGGGATTAGCAGAAGCCCCCGAACTTCGTCATCCCTGGGCGGAGCAGGAGCGAAGCTCCGTCGCGGAGACCCTGGGATCCATGCCGCGACTGTGGTCGGAGAGTGCCGCGGTTCAGAATCTTGCACCGTAGCGGCGCCCGGAAGTCGCGGCATGGATCCTCGGGTCTGCGCCGCGTCGCTGCGCTCCTTGCTCCGCCCGTGGATGACGAAGTGAGAGATGTTACCGCCAATCGCCAAGGTATGCAGCCAGCGCTAGGAACCGCGAACGATTGTGCGTCGAGGAACCTAATGCGCTCCACGCCGGTATATCCACAGCTGCGTCGGGGGGATGTTGCGGATGACGAAATGGAAATGCTCGACGCTGTAGTCGCCGCGGCCGGCCGGGATCGGCGACATCGGGCCATAGGTCAGCTGCACGATCGGCCGTCCGGCCGGGATGCGGTCGAGCAGGCTCTCGATATAGGCGATGCGCTGGGCGACCGGGAAATTGAGCAACGGCACGCCGGAAACGACGGAATCGAAGATCATCCCGCTCTTCTCGCCAAGCGTGGCGTTGAGGTTGAAGGCATCGCCCTCGATGACATTGACGCCGGGATAGAGCCGCCGCAGGTGGCGCACGAAATCCGTGGAATATTCGACCGCGTAGAGATTTTCGGGCCGCACGCCCTGGGCCAGGATGGCGCGGGTGATGACACCGGTGCCGGGACCGACCTCAAGCACCGGCAGGCCGGATTTCGGGTTGACGATCGAGGCCATCTTGCGCGCAGTGATCGAACTGGTCGGCACGATCGAGCCGACCGTCTTCGGCTTGTCGATCCAGCCCTTGAAGAATTTGAGCTCGTCGTCGAACTTTTCGGCAAGCGCCTTGCGCAGTCCGGGACGTGTCATGCAAGCTCTCCTCAGCGCTCCCCTTCAAGTTACTTAACACTTGAGCGGCGCAAGGCAAGGCGCGGCCAGGCGCATGTCGTGGATAAGATAATTTTCGTCGCGTCTCAAGACACGGTGTGGGTCACGATTTTCGCGGCCCAAACCGGTTTCCGCTGCTGGCCAACGTGCATCAACGCTCGCCGAAGGACTCGAAAAAATCCTTCATGCGGGTGAAAAAGCCGCTCGATTGGGGCGAATTGTCCTGCGAGGAGAGCTGTTCGAACTCCTCCAGCAGCTCGCGCTGGCGGCGGGTCAGGTTCTGCGGCGTCTCGACCGCGGTCTGGATATAGAGATCGCCGATATTGGGCTGGCGCAGCACCGGCATGCCCTTGCCCTTGAGGCGGAACTGGCGCCCGTTCTGGGTGCCTTCCGGCACTTTCACCTTGGTCTGCGTGCCATCCAGCGTCGTCACCTCGAAGGAACCGCCAAGGGCGGCCGTCGTCATCGAGATCGGCACCTTGCAGTAGAGATCGGCGCCGTCGCGCTGGAAGAATTCGTGCGGCTTGACCGCCAGGAAAATGTAGAGGTCGCCCGACGGCCCGCCACGCAGGCCGGCCTCGCCTTCATTGGCAAGGCGGATGCGGGTGCCGTCCTCGATGCCGGCCGGGATGTTGACCGACAGCGAACGCTCCTCGGTGACGCGGCCCTGGCCGGCGCATTTCGGGCATGGGTCCTTGATCGTCTGGCCGCGCCCCTGGCATTGCGGGCAGGTGCGTTCGATCGAGAAGAAGCCTTGCGTGGCGCGCACCTTGCCGTGGCCGTTGCACATCGAGCAGGTGACGGGCTGGGTGCCGGGCTTGGCGCCGCTGCCCGAACATTCAGAGCAGGAGATCGACGCCGGCACGCGAATCTGCGCGGTCTTGCCGGCAAAAGCTTCTTCCAGCGAGATTTCCATATTGTAGCGCAGGTCGGCGCCACGTTCGCGGCCGCCCGACGAGCGGCGCTGGCGCCCGCCCATCATGTCGCCGAAGATATCCTCGAAGATGTCGGCGAAGCCGCCGGCGCCAAAGCCTTGCGCGCCGCCATTCATGCCGCCCTGTTCGAAGGCGGCGTGGCCGAAACGGTCATAGGCCGCACGCTTCTGCGGGTCCTTCAGCGTCTCGTAGGCTTCGTTGATTTCCTTGAATTTGTGCTCGCAGGAATGATCGCCGGGGTTGCGGTCGGGATGGAACTGCATGGCGAGCTTGCGGAAAGCGCTCTTGAGCTCCTTCTCATCGGCACCTTTTTGGACGCCCAGCGTCTCGTAGAAATCAGCTTTCATTTTTTCCCGCTGTCCGGATGCTCAACGTCTTCAAGCATTGTTGCGTCTCTTGCCGGCACTGACGCTTCGATTTAGGTGCGATGGAACCGCGATGCCAGTGTCGACGCGGCTTTGCCCGCATTTTTTCGGCGTGGTCCGCTGTTTTTCCGCAAAGGGTTGCAAAAAAGCCCGGCTCTGCGCCGGGCTTTTCGCACTATCTTGCCGTCAAACGGTTCAGGCCGACTTCTTCTTGTCGTCATCCTCGTCGATTTCCTCGAAATCGGCGTCGACGACGTCACTGTCCTTGGCGGCGTCCGCCTTGGCGTCGGCTTCCGCCGCTTCCTTCTGCGAAGCCTCGTACATGGCCTGGCCAAGCTTCATCGAAGCCTCGGCAAGCGCCTGCGACTTGGCCTCGATGTCGGCCGCGTCATCGCCCTCGGTTGCGGTCTTCAGCGCCGCGATCGCATCGGAGATCGCCGTGCGCTCGGTTTCCGAAACCTTGTCGCCATATTCCTTCAGCGACTTCTCCGAGGAATGCAGCAGCGCTTCGGCCTGGTTGCGGGCCTCGACTAGCGCACGCCGCTTCTTGTCGGTCTCGGCATTGGCCTCGGCGTCCTTGACCATCTTCTCGATGTCGGCGTCCGAAAGACCGCCCGATGCCTGGATGCGGATCTGGTGCTCCTTGCCGGTGCCCTTGTCCTTGGCCGAAACGTTGACGATGCCGTTGGCGTCGATGTCGAAGGTGACCTCGATCTGCGGCACCCCCCGCGGCGCCGGCGGGATGCCGACCAGGTCGAACTGGCCGAGCGCCTTGTTGTCGGCGGCCATTTCGCGTTCACCCTGGAAGACCCGGATGGTCACGGCCGACTGACTGTCCTCGGCCGTCGAGAACACCTGGCTCTTCTTGGTCGGGATCGTCGTGTTGCGCTCGATCAGGCGGGTGAACACGCCACCCAGCGTCTCGATGCCGAGCGACAGTGGCGTCACGTCGAGCAAAAGCACGTCCTTGACGTCGCCCTGCAGCACGCCGGCCTGGATGGCGGCGCCGAGAGCGACGACCTCGTCCGGATTGACGCCCTTGTGCGGCTCCTTGCCGAAGAACTGCTTCACGATCTCCTGGATCTTGGGCATGCGGGTCATGCCGCCGACCAGAACGACCTCGTCGATCTCGCCGGCTTTCAGGCCGGCATCCTTGAGCGCCGCCTTGCAAGGGGCAATCGTGCGCTGGACGAGGTCGTCGACCAGCTGCTCGAACTTGGCGCGCGTCAGCTTCAGCGTCAGGTGCTTCGGGCCGGTCGCGTCGGCGGTGATGAAGGGCAGGTTGATTTCGGTCTGGGTGGTCGACGACAGCTCGATCTTGGCCTTTTCAGCCGCCTCCTTGAGGCGCTGCAGGGCGAGCTTGTCGTTCTTCAGGTCGATGCCCTGTTCCTTCTTGAACTCGGCCGCCAGGTACTCGACCAGACGCATGTCGAAATCCTCGCCGCCGAGGAAGGTGTCGCCATTGGTCGACTTGACCTCGAACACGCCGTCGCCGATTTCGAGCACCGAAATATCGAACGTGCCGCCGCCAAGGTCATAGACGGCAATGGTCTTGCCTTCCTTCTTGTCGAGGCCATAGGCAAGCGCCGCAGCCGTCGGCTCATTGATGATGCGCAGCACTTCGAGGCCGGCGATCTTGCCGGCATCCTTGGTTGCCTGGCGCTGGGCGTCGTTGAAATAGGCCGGAACGGTGATAACTGCCTTCTCGACCTTCTCGCCGAGATAGGCTTCCGCCGTTTCCTTCATCTTCTGCAGGATCATGGCCGAAATCTGCGAGGGCGACTGCTTCCTGCCGCCGGCCTCGACCCAGGCATCGCCATTGTCGCCCTTGACGATCTTGTAGGGGACAAGCTTCTTGTCCTTCTCCGTCACCGGATCGTCATAGCGGCGGCCGATCAGGCGCTTGACCGCGAAGATGGTGTTTTCAGGATTGGTGACCGCCTGGCGCTTGGCCGGCTGGCCGACGAGACGTTCGTCGTCACCGCTGATGGCGACGATGGAAGGCGTCGTGCGCGCGCCTTCCGCATTCTCGATTACCTTCGGCTCCTTGCCATCCATGATGGCGATACAGGAGTTGGTGGTGCCGAGATCGATACCGATTACTTTTGCCATTTTTCTAGTCTCTCCGCTAAGCAGGCTCTCAGGACCCGTACAGGCATTCCGACGAAAGCCCCTGTTCACAAGAAATCCCGTTCCGGCAACCGGCATTCCGGCGCCGAACGGCTTGGCGCGTATATAAGAACAGGCTGCATCGCGCGCAAGCATTCTGCGCAAGGCTTCCATGAACCTTTCCACTTCCGCCTGCGACTGATCTCCAGGTGCCGCATGGTGCGGCCCGGAAAGGAAGCCCCCATGACCAATAACCCAGAGGCTCTGCGGTCTCCGGGAACAACAGAAGTTCGGCGCGACCACCGCCTTCGGGACGGAGTCGATGCGCTGGGCTTTCCGCTGATTCCGTTGACCCTGCGTAAGAGCAGGCGTATCGTGACAATGAGGAAAGCAGACAATTCGATCGGGGAAGAACGAGCCGGACCGCCGCGCCTTGCCCTGATTTGCGCGGCCAGACCGGCCATTTCCCCCGTCGACTACGGGGGGAATGTCATGTCTCGCATCCGCGGCTTGTTCGTGTCGTCTCTTGATGGACATTTGCATCGTGCCGCACATGTCGGCGGCGCATTGCTGGCGCTGACGCTCAGCGCCAGCCTGTGGCAGGGCAGCGCCGCGCAGGCGCAGGAAACCCAGATCATCTATCCCGGTTCCATGGCGGTGACCGGATTTTCCGGCACCATCATTCCCAATTTCGACGAGGGATTGCCGCCCGGCGTCGATCCGGTCGACGAAACCTTCATCGACGCCACGCGCGCCACCTTGCGCGTGTTCGACGTCTCGCATCTGGGCGGGCCAGCCGCCGGCCAGCTCGTCAATACGCCGCCGCCTTTCGAGGTGACGGCAGAGCAGATCGGCCAGGTCTTCGGCGTCACCTATGATGACGGCGTTCCATGGGGCATTCCAAATCTCTATGCCGGGGCCACCTCGCTGCACGGCATCCGCATCGTCACGCCTGATACGGACGATGATGGCAGGCCGGAGCGGCAGCGCCGTGGCGCGGCTGGCGCCACCTTCATGGATGGCCAGTTCGGCACCGAAAACGGTGGCGGGCCGGGCACCATCTGGAAGATCGACGGCATTACCGGCCAGGTCTCCAAGTTTTCAGACATCGACACCAACAGCGGTCCCGGCATCGGCAATCTCACCTTCGATCCTAGCCACCGCCAGTTCTTCGCTTCCGACCTCGACACTGGCCTGATCCATCGCATCGACGCCACCGGCGCGCTGATAGACAGCTTCGACCATGGCGTTGCCGGGCGCCCGGCGCATGGGTTGGCTCCGGTCGCCGACGACGGTTCGGTGATGGATATACAGGGCGCGGCTTTCGACAGCGAAGACCCCGACAGCTGGGGCTATACGCAGGACGAGCGCCGCATCTGGGCTGTGTCCTATCATGGCGGCCGGCTTTACTATTCGGTCGGCGAACAATCGGAAATCTGGTCGGTAGGCATTGCCCGCGACGGCACCTTTGCCGGCGATCCGCGCTGGGAGCTGACGGTCAAGGCCGACAAGGACTACGCCGTCACCGATATCGCCTTCGACAACAGCGGCTTCATGTACCTGGCCCAGCGCGGCCCGGTCGAAAACCGCTACGACTACAGCCAGTTCGCCGATTCCGGCAAGGGCGAGGTCATCCGCTACTTCAGAGAGAACCCGGACGATCCGGAAACGGAATCGGTCTGGGTCGAAGTGCCGCAGGAATATGCGGTCGGCTTCCCGCAGGGCAACAGGCAGTCGGCCGGCGGTCTCGACCTGCAATACGGTTATGATGCCGACGGCAATCTCGACACCTCGGTCTGCACGCAGACGCTGGTCAACACCGGCGACAAATTGCGCGACAATCCGGCTCTTGCCGAACAGCTCGCCGCCGGCGGGCCGCTCGCCGTGCACGGCGTGCAGATCACGCCGAAAGAGCTGGTCAAGCCGGCCAATGTGCCGCCCTTCGGCTCCTGGTTCGTCGACTTCGACAGCTATTTCCAAGACCCGGAGGTCGAGGGCCATGTCGGCGACGTCGCCGTCTGGCATCCTTGTGAAGGCCGCGCTGGCTATTATGAAGAAATCCCGGGCGGCTATCTGCCTCCCTTCTACCCGCCGGACTTCCCTCCGCCCGGCAATCTGCCGCCCTGTCTCGATGTCGACGACGTCCAGTACTACTGCACGCCTTCCGGCCTCGAGGCCGATCTCTATCTCCATGACCATGCCGGCTTCGGCGGCGATTCGATCAAGGCCCAGTCCAGGACGCCCGGCGTCGGGGTAACCACCCGGCAGTCGCATGCGCCCGGCAAGCCCTACACGATCGACATCACCGGCCACTATCCGGGCGACACAGTCGACGTCGGGCTCTGCTTCTACAGGAAGTCCGACAAGGACAAGGGTGGCTACTACCCTTGCTGCAAGATGACTTTGCCGCTCAGAACCCCAGCCGTCAGCTGCGAACGTTGAGGAGGGGAAGATGAAAAATCTCGCACTCTCCCCGTTCGAAACGAACACTCAAACAACCGTCATGGAGACGATCATGAAACCCCTGTCATACGCCAGGCGCGGTGCGCGCTGGCTGATGGCGGCCGGTATCGCGGTCGCCATGCTCACCCCGGTGCAAGGCTTTGCGGAAGACGCCGCCCCGAGCACCCCGGAGCTGAAGCTCGATCTCGACAGTTCGCGCGTCATCACCCCGAGGCCCGACCGGGTCGTGCCCTTCTTCACCAAGAAAGGCACGCAACGAGGCTGCGACTATGTCGTCTATTCGCTGAGCTTCGGGCTGCGCGGCGATCCGCAGGGCCTTGCCGACCCGAGCCTCGAGGCCAGGCTGAAGAAGGTCAGGGTCGACTTCAAGGACCAGCTTCCGCACGGTCTTGAGATCGTCAACGTCAATGTGTCCGGCGACGGCACGGATTCGTCCGGCGGACCGCTGCCGGGAGCGACGATCAGCACGTCGGCAAATCCGAACGATACTGCCACGGTTTCCGATTTCCGCATCTCCACGTCCGATCTCGACGGCGTCGGCGCGCCCAACGAGCGCGTCATCAACTTCAAGATCACGGCCAAGATCGATCATGCGGCATTTCTGGCGCCGGCAATCGTCGACAACCGGGGCATGATCAAGGTGACGGCCGGACCGGGCACCGGGACCATCATCCCGTCGCAGGATCCGAGCAAGCCCGACGACGGCGACTTCAAGACCGGCGTGAAGACCTCGATCAAGATCGATGTCACCAAGTGCAACCCGCCACCGCCACCTCCAGGCAAGGAATGCTTCAAGGTGGAACGCGGCACGGTCGATTGCGTGCCCGGCGGCGGCGCCTTCATCTACCACATGCCGGTCGGCGCGGAGATGAGCGGCAAGTGGGTGCAGGTGTCGACAACCACACCCGGCATCACCATCATCCCCGACACCCAGCTGGTGCCGGCGGGCGGCGGTGTGCTCAATTGGAAGATCGTCGGCGCGTCGCCTGGCGACGTCATCCACCTTATCGTCACCGGCATCGAAACCTATGCCGGTCCGAAGGAAGGTTGGGGCCTGTGCTGCACGCAGACGATCGACATCGTCATCCCGCGCGACCAGAGGTGCCCGCCCAAGGACAAGGAGCCGGACCTCAAGGTCGAGAAACGCGCCGACGTGACGCGTTGCACGATGGGTGGCGGCTGCGACTTCACCATCAGGGTCACCAATGTCGGCACCGGTGCCTACCACGGCAAGATCGTGCTCGACGAGGTGACGCTTCCGGCCGGCTCGACGCTCGATTCAGGGCCCAATCCGCCCTGGGTCTGCGTGCCCGGCACCACCCCGATGACGTGCACCTATCCGGTGACCACGCTCAATCCGGGGGACTCCGTCGACCTCAAGCTCGGCTTCAAGCCGGCCGGGGGCTGGCAAGGCAGCGTCTTGCGCAACTGCGCTACCTATAATTATGGGGCCAGCGGCAAGCCGCTTTTCGGCAGCCAGTCGAACGATCGCGGCTGTGCCTCGATCCCGATCTGCCGGCGCGGCGACCGTGACTGCCGACCGCCGGTCGAAAAGAAGGTCGACCTGATCCTGAAGAAGCGTGCCCGCATCCCGGTCTGCACGGCCGACGGCATCTGCTACTTCGTGATCGACATCATCAACAACGGCACATCAACCTATAACGGGCCGTTGACGGTGATCGACAGCTATCCGGGCGGCGCGCCGTCCTCCTCGACCTTCGGCCCGAGCCCGCCCTGGACATGCGGACCGAATGGCCCCGGCCAGTTCCGCTGCGACAATGCGGGCATCTCGCTGCCTCCGGGCGCCTCGACACCGATCGTTGTCAAGGCGGTCATGCCGGCCGGCTACCAGTCGGACTCGGTGGAGAACTGTGCGTTGGTGAAGGCCATCCCCGGTGAAAACGACCTCACCAACAACAAGGCCTGCGCCAAGGAACGTTTCCGTCATCCCAATGGCGGCAAGCCGACCCTGCGCATCACCAAGGTGTGCAACGGCTCGCTCGCCGGTGCCGCGGTCATCTCTTGCCGCATCACCGTCATCAGCCTTGGCACCGCTGCCCCCACCGGTCCGGTGCGGGTCAACGATGCCGCCACGCTGGTGGCCGGCGGCGCGCCCGTCCAGATCCAGTCCGTCACTCCTGACGGCGCGGAATGGGCGTGCGGACCGGTTCCGGCCAATGCGCTGTCGTGCCAGATCCCCGGTGCCGTGATGACACCCGGAACCAGCCGCCACTTCGACGTGATGGTTTCTGCGAACGGCGCGTTCGAGAACTGCGCGCGCGGTTCGTATGGTCCGGCGCCGGGCGACGACATCGTCTATCCGATCGGCCAGGCCTGCGCCAAGGGCGGCGGCTCTTCGACCATCCGTGTCGAAAAGACCGGCGACCGCGAATGCAAGCTCGGCCAACGCTGCTCGTTCGAGATCACCATCACGAACGACGGCACAAGCCCCTTCTCCGGGCCGGTCCGCATCGGTGATGCGATCGGCGTGGAGGGTCTCGGCAGGCTGGAAGGGGTTGAGATCACTTCGATCGATCCGCCCTTCGGCTGCTCGCCGGAACCGACAAGCTTGCCGCTGTCCTGCATTGCCAACCTGACGCTCGGCGCAGGCGAAAGCCAGGTGCACCATGTCACCGTGGTCATTCCCGACGACGGCCGCCTGGCCAATCTGCAAGGCAACGTCAGCGGCCAGAACTGCGTCGGCGTCCTGTCTCCCGACACACGGGTGCAAGGCGGCGACGTGCTCTCCGGCGATCAGGCCAACATCCAGGGCGATCGCGGCAAAGCCTATGCCTGCCATCCCTTCACCATCAGTCAGGAGACGAAGAAGGAATGCTCGGCAGGCTTCGTCCTGAACGATGCCGGCCGCTGCGTCTGCCCGGCCGGCACGACCTTCCGCAACGGCCAGTGCTCGCCGGGCGGTGGTATCGTGCCAAAGCCGGAAGAGCCGAAGCGCTGCGTGCTGCTCGAAGGCCAGATACGCACCGAGGACGGACGCTGCGTCTGCCCACGCGGAACCGGGCTTGAGAACGGCAAATGCGTCAGGACCGACAAGCCCGAGCAATGCACGATCCGTGGCCAAGTCCACAATTCGGACGGCGATTGTGTCTGCCCGAGAGGGACCGAGGTGCGCAATGGCGCTTGCCGTCCGATCCGGCCGAAGCCTGAGCAGTGCACGATCCGTGGCCAAGTCTACAATGCCGGCGGCGATTGCGTCTGCCCCAAGGGTACGGAAGTCAGGGACAACGCCTGCCGTCCGATCCGGCCGAAGCCTGAGCAGTGCACCATCCGTGGCCAGGTCCACGACGCGGATGGAGACTGCGTCTGCCCAAGAGGGACTGAGGTGCGCAATGGCGCCTGCCGTCCGATCCAGCCGAAGCAGGAGCAATGCACCATTCGTGGCCAGGTCCACGACGCCAACGGCAATTGCGTCTGCCCAAGGGGTACCGAGGTGCAAGGCAATGCCTGCCGGCGCAAGCAGCCGACGCAGGAGCAGTGCGACATACGCGGCCAGGTCCATAACAAGCGCGGCGAGTGTGTCTGTCCGCGTGGGACCGAGGTGATCGACGGTGCATGCCGCAAGCCCAGGCAGGAGGTGGAATGCGCACCGGGCTCGCAGATGATCAATGGCCAGTGCCAGCCGATCATCAGGCGGCGCTGCCCGGAAGGCACGATCGGGCGCTATCCGAACTGCCGGCCGGTCCGCGGGCAACCGTCGCTGGAACTCAATCCGGGCCTGCTGAACCCGAATGTGCTGCAGCAGTTGCTGCCGCGGCGCAAGCCGCAGGTCGATCAGCAGCAGGATCCGGTCCCAGACAGGACCCTGAAACTCCAGCAGCAATAACCATCTGCTCGACGCCAGACCAGAAACCCGCCGGAGCAATCCGGCGGGTTTTTCTTCATGGCTCCGGGGCAAGCGGAAATTGGCCGCAACACGATCGGAGGCGCCGCAACGCCACCCCCAGCCCGTGCAGCCGCCACGCCTGCGCCCTCGACAAGTCGGCTGGAGCGCATTAGGCAGTCGATAGAGTGTTCTGACGAAAAGGGCGCTCGGAAAGGCCGCACCCATGAGCAAAAAGACCCTGATCGCACCCTCGGTGCTGGCGTCGGATTTTTCCAAACTCGGCGATGAGGTCGAAGCGGTTGTGGCGGCCGGCGCCGACTGGATTCATCTCGATGTGATGGATGGGCATTTCGTCCCCAACATCACCTTTGGCCCGCCGGTGATCAAGGCGATCCGCAACCGCACCAAGGCCTTCTTCGACTGCCATCTGATGATTGCCCCGGCCGACCCCTATCTGGCCGCTTTTGCCGAGGCCGGCTGCGACGGCTTGACGGTGCATGCCGAGGCCGGGCCGCATCTCGACCGCTCGCTGCAGACCATAAGGAACCTTGGCAAGAAGGCCGGTGTGTCGCTCAATCCGGCAACGCCGGAAAGCGCGATCGAATACGTGCTCGACCGGCTCGACCTGATCCTCATCATGACCGTCAATCCGGGCTTCGGCGGCCAGGCCTTCATTCAGGCGATTGTCGACAAGGTGAAACGGGTCAAGGCGCTGATCGGCAGCCGGCCGATCCGCATCGAGATCGACGGCGGGGTTTCGGCCGAAACCGCGCCGCTGGTCACCGCCGCCGGCGCCGACGTGCTGGTGGCAGGCGCCGCCATCTTCAAGGGCGGCAGCGTCGAAGCTTACCAGGCAAACATTCAAGCGATCAGGACGGCAGCCGACAACGCAGCCGGCTAACTCACTGCCTTCCCCGTCAATCCGGAGCTGCGATCTGATTCGATTCGTGGGTTCGCAGCCTATCGCACGGCAGAATAGATAATTGCGCGCGTACAAAAGACGGATGATTCTGCGTGCATACAAAACATGTTAAGTTTCCGCAGGTTGTGAGAATACGCGAAATTACAGCATCGCACGCCGGAATGCCGCATATTCCTTTGTGCTAAAGTACAATAGCGTGATCTTCTGCTTTGAGCACGCGACGGCACGCGTTATAGGGTACAAGTACGAAAAGGCGAATGCTGCCGGACTCGAATTGCCCAAGACAAGTTTTGGGGACAAGGAGTCGCTATGACATACGGAGCTGCCAATCTGAACGACGACGCTGCAGGACCCAAAAGCACGCTTGCCAGCACGGTCTATCAGCAATTGCGGGACGATCTTCTCGGCGGTGTTCTTGAAGCCGAGAGCAAGCTGCGGGTCGAATGGGTGGTCTCCAAATATGGGGCTGGCGCGTCCCCGGTCCGCGAGGCTCTCAATCGCCTCGCCTCGGAAGGGCTTCTCGGCCGCCACGACCAGCGCGGCTTCTTCATCATGCCGATCAGCGCGTCTGAGCTTGAGGAACTGACGCGCACCCGCTGCTGGCTCGAGGAGCGGGCGCTTCGCGAATCCATCGCCCACCGCACCGCCGAATGGGAAGAACAACTCGTGCTGGCGCTGCATCGCCTGGGCCGCGCCTCACGGCTTTCGCCGCAAAATCTCTTCTCGCTCAATCCGGATTGGGAGCGGCTGCATCGTATCTTTCACCGGGCGCTGATCTCGGCCTGCCGGTCGCAATGGCTGATCGGGTTCTGCGATCAGCTTTCCGATCACGCCTATCGCTACCGGCAAATGGCCAATGACGGCGAAGGCGTCCAACGCGATGATTTCGGTGAGCATCGCCTGATCGCCGAACGTGCCCTCGACGGCGATGCCGACGGCGCCGTCGAGGCATTGATCAACCACTACCAACTGACCGCCGCCATGTGCATGAAACGCCTCGAGCAGGACGAAGTTACAAAGGCGATCGCCGGCAAGGCCGAACGCGCCCGGCGATAGCAGTTATTTTTCCCGCGGTCTTTTACACCCCATTGCCGGCAAACCGGCCGGCGTGAACCGCGTCTGCGGTCTTGACGGCGCGGCCAAGAACCGCGAACTCTTCGCCGCCAAGGCATGCCGCTCCAGGCGCATGCGCCAGGCCAGCCGTTCCGCCATCCCAGGGAAGCCTTCATGAGCAATCATCTGTTCGATGCGTTCCGGTCCCGGATGCCGGCGCCTGGGCGCCTGCTTATGGAAACCGATGACGGCCGTTCGCTCACCTATGGCGATATGCTGGAGCGCTCGACACAGCTCGCGCATGCTCTTTTGCAACTGGATATCGAACCCGGCGACCGGGTCGCCGTTCAGGTCGAGAAGAGCCCGGAAGCGGTCCTGCTCTATCTCGCCTGCCTGCGTGCCGGCGCCGTCTTCCTACCGCTCAACACCGCCTACACACTGACCGAGCTGGCGTATTTCTTCGGCGATGCCGAACCACGGCTGGTCGTCTGCGATCCGGCAAGGGCGGCCGACATCGGCGCGCTGGCGGAAAAAACAGGCGCTGCCGCCGTCACGCTCGGGCGCAATGGCCAGGGATCGCTGACCGATCAGGCCTCTCGGCTGCCAACGGATTTCCATGACGTGGCGCGCGGGCCGGATGACCTCGCGGCGATCCTCTACACGTCAGGAACCACCGGCCGCTCGAAAGGCGCCATGCTCAGCCACGAGAACCTTGCTTCCAACGCGCGCGTGCTGGTCGAGCACTGGCGCTTCACCGGCGACGACGTGCTGATCCACGCGCTGCCGATCTTCCATACACACGGCCTTTTCGTCGCCACCAACGTCATCCTGATGGCCGGCGCCTCGATGCTGTTCGAGCAGAAGTTCGATCCGGCCCGCATCGTCTCGCTTTTGCCGCGCGCCACGGCCCTGATGGGCGTGCCGACCTTCTACGTGCGCCTGCTGCAGCAGGATGGACTGGACCGTGAGGCGGCGAGAAACATCCGCGTGTTCATTTCCGGTTCGGCGCCGCTGCTGGCCGAGACGCACAAGGCCTGGCGCGAGCGCACCGGCCACGCGATCCTGGAACGCTACGGAATGACCGAGACCAACATGAACACCTCGAACCCCTATGAGGGCGAGCGGCGCGCTGGTACGGTCGGTTTCCCCTTGCCCGGCGTCGCCCTTCGCATCGCCGATCCCGATAGCGGCGTAGCACTCGCCCAAAGCGAGGTCGGCATGATCGAGGTGAAGGGTCCAAACGTCTTCGGCGGCTATTGGCGCATGCCGGAAAAGACCAAGGCAGAATTCCGCGCCGACGGTTTCTTCATCACTGGCGATCTCGGCATCATCGACGCCGACGGCTACGTCCACATCGTCGGGCGCGGCAAGGACCTGATCATTTCGGGCGGCTACAACATCTATCCGAAGGAACTCGAAAGCGAGATCGACGCGCTTGACGGGGTTAGCGAAAGCGCCGTCATCGGCGTTGCCCACCCGGATTTCGGCGAAGGCGTTACTGCTGTCGTCGTGCGGTCGCCGACATCGCAGATCACCGGGGCCGAAATTCTCGGCGCCATCGCCGGACGCGTGGCGAAATACAAGCACCCGAAGCGGGTGATCTTCGTCGACGAGCTGCCGCGCAACACCATGGGCAAGGTGCAGAAGAACCTGCTGCGCGACACCTACAAGAACCTTTATGCCTCCTAACGCAATTCCAGGAAAAGTATGAAACAGTTTTCCCGGGAAAAGCGCGGAAACAAAGTGATAGAGCGGTGGGCGGTCCGTGAAACGATGGATCGCTCTGGAATCGAGAGCCGCGTGGGCATTCGGGTCAGCCCGGGTACAACAGCTCGGAAACATGCTCGGCGATTGCCAGGCTGGCCGTCAGGCCGGGGCTTTCGATGCCGAACAAATTGACGATGCGGCCGGCGCCATGGTCGGCCGGACCCTGGATGGTGAAGTCGGCCGCCGGCTGGCCCGGCCCGGATAGTTTCGGCCTGATGCCGGCATAGGCCGGCTGCAGGGCGCCATCCGCAAGCTCGGGCCAGTAGTGCCGGATCGCCTCGTAGAAGACAGCGCCTCGGCGGGGATCGACCGTGTAGTCGAGGTTGTCGATCCACTCTACATCCGGACCAAAGCGCGCGCTGCCGGCAAGGTCGAGGGTCAGATGCACGCCGAGGCCGCCATTGACCGGCACCGGATAGATCAGCCGCGAGAAGGGTGACTGTCCCGAGAGCGAAAAATAAGTGCCTCGCGCCAGCCAGAGCGGTGGAACGAGATCTTGTGGAAACCCCTCAATCCGATTGGCCAGTGCTTGTGCATCGAGACCTGCCGCATTGACGAAGGCGCCGGCTTTCAACGTGAAGATCTCGCCCTTGGCATCGCGCGTGTCGATCCGAATCCCATCGGTTTCGATGGCCGCTCCGTCAACGTCGGTGAGGAAGACAAATGATGCGCCGGCGGCCTCCGCGTCGCCGCGCAGCGACAGCATCAGCGCCTGGCTGTCGATTATGCCGGTCGACGGCGACAGCAACGCGCCGGCGCACCTCAGCGCGGGTTCGAGGCTTTCGGCTTCTGCCTGTGTAAGCAGATCGAGATCGCCAACCCCGCAGCTCCGCGCATTGGCCCTGATCGCGCTCAGCCTGTCCAACTGATCCGGTTCGACGGCGACGATCAGCTTGCCGGTACGTTCATGGGCGACGTTGTGCTCGCGGCAATAGGCGTAGAGCCGCTCACGGCCTTCGGCGCACAGCCGGGCCTTCAGGCTGCCCGGCGCATAGTGGATACCGGCATGAATGACCTCGGAATTGCGCGAACTGGTGACCGTGCCGATCGTGCTGGCCTTCTCGACCACCAGCACCTCGCGTCCCGACAAAGCGACCGCCCTGGCAATGGCGAGCCCGACGACACCGGCTCCCGCGATGACACAATCGAAATCATGCATGTCCTGATATTACCGAGCGGTGTCGGAGCCGGCTGCAAAAACCTTGTCGCCACCGATCCAGACCCCCTTCATGTCGAGATTGTCAGACAGCGAAACGATATCCGCCGCGGTGCCGTTGGCGAAACGCCCGAGCCGGTGCGACTGGCCGATCGCCTGCGCCGGATAGAGCGAGGCCATGCGCAAGGTTTCCGACAGGTCCAGCCCGACAACCCGGTGGACGTAGCGAACGGCCGAGATCATGTCGAGATCGGCGCCTGCCAATGTCCCGTCGGCGAGCCGCAGGCTGCCATCCCTGCGGTAGATGGTACGGCCGTTCAGCGTGAACGAGGTCATGTCGGTGCCGATTGTCGCCATGGCGTCGCTGACCAGCACGATCTTGCCGGGACCTTGCTTGGCGCGCAGCGCGATCTTGATGGTGGCGGGATCGACATGGATGCCGTCGGCGATGAGCCCGGCGGACAGCACGCCGATATCGATGGCCGCGCCGGCCAGCCCGGGCTCGCGGTTGCCGATCTGGCTCATTGCGTTGAACAGATGGGTGACCATCGAGGCGCCGGCCGCGGCAAAGCTGCTGGCCTTGTGGTAGCCGGTGTCGGAATGGCCAAGACTGACGATGATTCCGGCCTTGGCGAGCGCCGAGACCCGCGCCGGGTCGACGGATTCCGGGGCTATGGTGGTGAGCAGCACCGGCAGTTTTTGCCGCGCCGCGATCAGCATCGCCTGGTCGGCGTCCGTCATCGGCCGGATCAGCGCCGGATCATGCGCACCCTTGCGGGCGATCGACAGATGCGGGCCTTCGAGATGCAGGCCGAGAAACCCAGGCACTTTCCGCAGCGCCGCTGCTTCGCCGGCGGCGATAGCGGCGGCAGTGATGTCGGGCGTATCAGTGATCAGCGTCGGCAGCAGCGCCGTCGTGCCGAAGGGCGCATGTGCCTCGCAGATGGTTTCGAGCGAAGCGACATCGGGATGGTCGTTGAGCATGACGCCACCGCCGCCATTGACCTGGAGGTCGACGAAGCCCGGCGCCAGCACGCCGCCGCCGGTCTTGACGATGCGGATATCCGAGGGGACGGCGCTCGTGGGCAAAATAGCCTCAACGAGGCCGTCGCGCACGACAAGTGCCGCGCCTTCGTGCCAGTCGTCGCCGTCGAAAATCCGGGCGCCGGTCAGGGCAAAGCGATCGCTCATAGCGTCTCCGTCACCTTGCGAAGATTGCGCGGCGTGTCCGGATCGAGGCCGCGATGGCGGGCAAAGGCCTCGACGAACATGTAGAAGGAGACGATCAGCGTCAGCGGATCGGTCAGCGGATGGCCGGTGGCGACATGCGGCAGGCGCACGGCACGCTGCGCAAGTGCCGAGGTGACGAACACCGGCGCGCCCTTGGCCGCCAGGCTGTCGGCGGCCTCAGCGATGGATGGTTCGGACGCGTCACGCGCGGCCAGCGCCAGCACCGGAAAATCGGGGCCGATCAATGCCAGCGGGCCATGCATGACTTCGGCGGCGCTATAGGCCTCCGCATGCATGCCGCAGGTCTCCTTGAATTTCAGCGCCGCCTCGTTGGCCATCGCCGCCGACGGACCGCGGCCGAGGATGAACAGCGATTTCTGCTTCTCGATCGTTTCGGCCAGTAGGCCCATCCAGTCGCAGGCGATCGCCTTGCGGAAATGCTCCGGCAAGCGGGCCAGTGCCGCCAACAGCGCGTCGTCGCCGGTGGCATGCGCCATCAAAGCGAGACCGGCAATGGCGGAGTTGATGAAGGTCTTGGTCGCCGCCACGCTGCGCTCGGGGCCGGCCAGGATATCGATGGCATAGTCCGAGGCGCGCGCCAGCGGCGAATCGGCGGTGTTGGTGATGGCGATGGTCAGCGCGCCACCGGCCCGCGCGGTTTCGGCCATGGCGACGATATCGGGGCTCTTGCCCGACTGCGAGATCGCCAGGCAGGCCGAGCCGGCAAGCCTGAGCTTGCGGCCATAGATCGAGGCGATGGACGGTCCGACCGATGCGACGGCGAGGCCCGCGGTCAGCTCGACGGCATACTTCATGAAGGTGGCGGCATGGTCGGACGAGCCGCGCGCCACGGTAACGACAAACTGCGGATCGCGTTCCTTGATGCCGCGCCCGGCCTCGGTCAGCACGGTGCCTGAGCCGTCGAGCAGGCGGGCGACGGCTTGCGGGATCTCCTCGATCTCGCGCCGCATATGGGTCATTCCTGCCGACATGGTCGGCTCTGTCGACTTGGTCGGCTCTTTACTCATGGTCGGCCCTCTTCGCTCGGCCCTGTCAGCCGCAGTTCGGCGACGAAATCATAGGCGTCGCCCCGGTATATAGAGCGGGTGAATTCGATCACCTTGCCGCTGGCCAGATAGGAAATGCGTTCGATGTGCAGGCCGGCGATCCCCGGCGGCACTTCGAGCAGGCGTGCGTCGCTGTCACCGAGATTGGCGGCGGAAATGCGCTGCACCGCCCGCACGGGCCGGTTGCCGGTCAACTCAAGCGCAGCATAGAGCGAGGAACCTATATCAGCCGGGTCGGGCAATACTCTCGCCGACAGCGAGGCGCGTTCGATGGCCAGTGGCGTGTCATTGGCAATGCGCAGGCGCGCCACCCGCGCCACCAGTTCGCTCGACGACAGGCCGAGCACCATCATTTCGTCGGGCGAGGGCGCATAAAGGCCGCGGTCGAGCCACGCCGAACGCACCGCCATGCCGCGCCGCGCCATGTCCTCCGTAAATGAGGTCAGCCGCGACAGCGACTGTTCGACGCGCTCCATGCGCGGCGCCACAAAGGTGCCGGAGCCGTGGCGCTGCACCAGAATGCCGCCCTTGACCAGGTCCTGCACCGCCTTGCGCACGGTGACGCGCGAAATGTCGGCCTTGGTGGCGATGTCGCGCTCGGAGGGCAGCGCGTCGCCCGGCCCGATCAGGCCGCGATTGACGGCATCCTCGATGCTCTTGCGAAGCTGCAGGTAGAGCGGCGCGCCGCTTTGCGCCTGATGTTTCAGCATGGCGAAGATCTGGTCGGCGGCCTCGCTCATCGGGCCGCCCCCGCGTGTCCAGCGAAAAGGCGGACCGCCATCTGCACCGCGCCGCCCAGCGCGTCGTCGAGCGGCGGCTTCAGCAGCGCCCGGTAGCGGGCCGACAGGCGCGGCGCATAGAGCGGCGCCAGCCCGCCGAGCAGGCAGAGCGGCGCGTCGTCCGCAAGGTCGAGCGCGCCGAGCGAGGCTTCGACATCTGCGACCACCCTGTCGAGGATCCAGTTGGCGACGCTGTCGCCCTTCTCGGCGTGCTCGAACACCTTGGGCGCGAAGCCGCCGAAATCGCCGGGCTTGGCATTGGTGGTGAATTCGACCACGTCTTCCGGATTGTTGCGGAAAACCGCCAGCATGCTCTGCGTCAGCGGCGAACCTTCGCGAACGCCGTCATAGGCAAGCAGCGTCTGCTCCAGCAGGTCGCGGCCGATGCGGGCGCCGCTGCCCTGGTCGCCGACCTGAAAGCCCCAGCCGCCGATGGCGCGCGATTTGCCGTTCTTGCGCGCCATGTAAGCGGTGCCCGTGCCGAGGATCGCCATGGCGCCGTCACCGGAGCCGACAGCGCCTTCCAGCGCGATCTCGGCATCGGTCTCGACGCGGCTGATGCTGAACGGCAGGATCGCTTCGAGCTGCTGTCGGTAGGTGCCGACATTGGCGCCGGCAAGGCCGAGAATGGCCGGCGTCTGCGGGATCAGCTCCGGATCCTGCGCGGCGGCGAGGAACGCCTGCTTCGCGGCCTCGACGATGTTCGACCGGGCACCGGTCAGGTCGGTGCGGATGTTGGCGGCGCCGCTTTTGGCGCGGCCAACAACAGTGCCGTCCACCGTCGCCAGGGCTGCCCGGCAGCTGGTGCCGCCGCCATCGATTCCGAGCACGAAATTCACGCGATTTCTCCTCCGGGCGGATAATACCAATAAAATACCAATAGCCAAGGATTAATTTCTGTTTCAAAAAGATTAAGCCGTATTTTATTGAAAAACTTACGTATTTCGTTGGCTCAGCGATTTCCGGTCGGCGAGTTCGTTAATGCGTGTGGACAAGTGGTATTTTTTTGGTATTGTTCTGGTATTGGAGGAACCGGGATGGCCGAAACGCGCACGGAAGCGCTTCACCAGAATGCCGAGGGGCTGGATATCCAGGCCCCGGACGCCATCCTTTCCTATTTGGCCGACGCGCAGATCGAAGCGGCAAAGGTGGTACGTCACGCCATTCCGTCCATCGCCAGGGCGGCTGAAATCATCGCGGGCAGGTTGAAGAGCGGCGGCAAGCTTGCTTATGCGGCAGCCGGCAGCTCGGGTCTGATGGCGCTCGCCGACGCGCTGGAGTTACCCGGCACCTTCGGCATACATCGCGACCGCATCGCCATCCTGATCGCCGGCGGCGACGAGGCCTTCCGCACGCTGGCCGGCGGGCCGGAAGACGATACCGAGGAGGCCGCAGCAGCGGTCGCCAACGCCGGCCTCAGCAAGGGCGACTGCCTGATCGCCATTTCCGCCAGCGGCACGACCCCCTATGCGGTGCGGGCCATCGAGGAAGCCGCTCGCCGTGGGGCTGCCACCATCGGCATTGCCAACAACCGGAACTCGGCTCTGCTGCGGCAGGCGCAAACCGCCATCCTGCTCGAAACACCGCCGGAGCTGATCGCTGGTTCGACGCGCATGGGCGCCGGCACCGCCCAGAAGATGGCGCTCAACATGCTGTCGACGCTGACCGCGGTCCATCTCGGCCATGTCCATGACGGCTACATGGTCAATTTGATGGCCGACAACATCAAGCTGCGCGACCGCGCAGCACGCATCGTCGCCGCCGTCAGCGGGCGCGGCACGGACGAAGCGGCCCGTCTGCTCGAGAAGAGCGGCGGCGCGGTCAAGACCGCCATTCTGCTCGCCGCCGGCGCCGACAGCGCCGATGCGGCGCGGAAGATACTGGAAGAGGCCGGCCAGAAGCTGCGGCCGGCCCTTTCCGCTATAGAGGGGAGCAAGGGGCGCACTGCCTCTGTTCTCATCAAAACCGAACCTGAAAAAGGTCAACAGGGAGACTGAGCATGACAACGAAACTACTGACGGCACTGCTTTTGGGCACCAGCATTCTCGGCTCGGCCGGGGTGGCTTATGCCGACGACGTAACGCTCAACATCGAAAGCTGGCGCGGCGACGACCTTGCCATCTGGAAGGACAAGCTGATCCCGGCTTTCGAAGCCAAGAACCCGGGCATCAAGGTGGTGTTCGCACCGTCGGCTCCGACCGAGTATGACGCCGCACTCGGCGCCAAGCTCGCCGCCGGCTCGGCGGGCGACCTGATCACCTGCCGCCCGTTCGACAAGTCGCTTGAACTGTTCAAGAAGGGCAACCTTGCCGACCTGTCGGCATTGCCCGGCATGGAGAACTTCTCGCCGGTGGCCAAGTCCGCCTGGCAGACCGACGATGGCAAGGCGAGCTTCTGCGTGCCGATGGCCTCGGTCATCCACGGCTTCATCTACAACAAGGACGCCTTCGACAAGCTCGGCATCAAGGTGCCGGAGACCCGCGACGAGTTCTTCGCCGCGCTCGACAAGATCAAGGCCGACGGCACTTACATCCCGATGGCGATGGGCACCAAGGATCTCTGGGAAGCCGCGACCATGGGCTACCAGAACATCGGCCCGAACTACTGGAAGGGCGAGGACGGCCGCGCAGCGCTGATCAAGGGCGATCAGAAGCTGACCGACAAGGACTGGGTCGCGCCGTATGAGGAACTGGCCAAGTGGAAGCCTTATCTGGGTGACGGTTTCGAGGCGCAGACCTATCCGGACAGCCAGAACCTGTTCACGCTTGGCCGCGCCGCCATCTACCCGGCCGGCTCGTGGGAAATCGGCCTGTTCAACACCCAGGCCCAGTTCAAGATGGGCGCCTTCCCGCCGCCGGTCGAGAAGGCCGGCGACACCTGCTACATCTCCGACCATACCGATATCGGCATGGGCCTGAATGCGGCTTCGAAGAACGCCGATGCGGCCAAGACCTTCCTGTCCTGGGTCGCCTCGCCGGATTTCGCCACCATCTATGCCAACGCGCTGCCGGGCTTCTTCAGCCTGAACTCCGCGCCGGTGAAGATGGAAGACCCGCTGGCGCAGGAATTCGTCTCCTGGCGCGGCAAGTGCAAGTCGACGATCCGCTCGACCTACCAGATCCTGTCGCGCGGCACGCCGAACCTCGAGAATGAGACGTGGGTTGAATCGGCCAACGTCATCAACGGCACCGATACGCCGGAAGCTGCCGCCAAGAAGCTGCAGACCGGTCTCGACAGCTGGTACAAGCCGGCGAAGTAAGAGCTCAGGCTGAGCGCTGCTTATCTCCCCCTCGAGGGGGGAGATGTCGCCAAAGGCGACAGAGGGGGTCGGTAGAGGCAGGCTGCGACCTGATCGCTGCTGGAAAGCACGGTCAAATGTCGATGGCGCACTGCCTTGACCGACCCCACCCGCCTCGCTTCGCGAGGCACCCTCCCCTCAAAGGGGGAGGGAGGCGCCGCGCCTTTGGCGGCATTTGCCAACCTGATCGGCGGGGACCGAACTCATGGCCGCAGAAACACGACCGAAAAGACCGTTCCGCTGGCACATCGGCATCTTCCTGGCGCCGGCGGTGCTCGTCTACACGGCGATCATGATCCTGCCGCTCGCCGGTACGCTGCAGCTGTCGCTGTTTCGCAACATCGAGCAGCACCAGGTCTTCGTCGGGCTGCAAAACTTCCGCACCCTGTTTGGCGATCCCAACTGGTCGGTAGGTTTCTGGAACGCGCTCAGGAACAATACCTGGTTCTTCATCATCCACATGCTCGTGCAGAACCCGATCGGCGTCATGCTGGCCGCCATGCTGTCCAGCCCGAGACTGAGATTCGCGGCCTTCTACCGCACGGCGATCTTCGTGCCGACCATTCTGTCCTTCGTTATCGTCGGCTTCGCCTGGAAGTTGATCCTGTCTCCGCTATGGGGCGTGGCGCCACATCTGATGGACCTTGTCGGCCTGAAAAGCCTGTTCACGCCTTGGCTGGGCAAGGAGCAATATGCGCTGACCGCGCTCAGCCTGATCTCGGTCTGGCAGTTCGTCGGCATCCCTATGATGCTGATCTACGCCGCCCTGCTGTCGATCCCCGAAGAGGTGATCGAAGCCGCCGAATGTGACGGCATCACCGGCCTGTCGCAATTCTGGAAGATCAAGCTGCCGCTGATCCTGCCGTCGATCGGCATCATTTCGATCCTCACCTTCGTCGGCAATTTCAACGCCTTCGACCTGATCTACACCGCGCAAGGGGCGCTCGCCGGGCCGAACTATTCGACCGACATTCTCGGCACCTTCCTCTATCGCGCCTTCTTCGGTTTCCAACTGCAGGTCGGTGATCCCAATATGGGCGCGGCGATCGCCACGATGATGTTCCTGATCATCCTCGGCGGCGTCTGCGTCTATCTCTTCCTCGTGCAGACGCGCCTGCGTCGCTACCAGTTCTGAGGGGAGCGTCATGCCGAGCTTGAACACCCCCCTCTGGCCTGCCGGCCATCTCCCCCTCAAGGGGGGAGATTGGATGTCATCACCGGTTTCGCCAACTTTCAGCGCAGCAGGACAGGTGGCGACATTGACGCTGCCGATCTCCCCCCTTGAGGGGGAGATGTCCGGCAGGACAGAGGGGGGTGCCTTGGCGCCGTTCCCTGGAAATGCAGCTCATCAGGAGACGCTCCAATGAGCACCGCCACCCGTTCCATGCCCCGCACCATCGGCGCCCACGCGATCCTGCTGACCTACACGGTGATCGCGCTGTTTCCGGTGATCCTGGTCATCATGAATTCGTTCAAATCCCGCGCTGGCATCTTCGGCGCGCCGCTGACGCCGCCGACGCCCGGGACATTCGACCTGATCGGCTACACGACCGTGATCGGCCAGGGCGACTTCATCCACTATTTCCAGAACAGCCTCGTCGTCACCGTCGCGTCGCTGTTCTTCGTGCTGCTGTTCGGCGCCATGGCGGCGTTCGCTCTGTCGGAATATCGCTTTCGCGGCAACTCGCTGATGGGACTCTATCTGGCGCTCGGCATCATGATCCCGATCCGCCTCGGCACCGTCGCCATCCTGCAATTGATGGTGGCAAGCGGGCTGGTCAACACGCTGACGGCGCTGATCCTGGTCTACACCGCGCAAGGCCTGCCGCTCGCCGTCTTCATCCTGTCGGAATTCATGAAGCAGGTGTCCGACGATCTGAAGAATGCCGGCCGCATCGACGGCCTGTCCGAATACACCATCTTCTTCCGCCTGGTGCTGCCGCTGGTCAGGCCATCGATGGCGACTGTCGCCGTCTTCACCATGATCCCGATCTGGAACGATCTGTGGTTCCCGCTGATCCTGGCGCCGTCGGAAGAAACCAAGACGGTGACGCTCGGCGCCCAGCTGTTCCTCGGTCAGTTCGTCACAAACTGGAATGCCATCCTGGCTGCACTGTCGCTGGCGATCATGCCGGTGCTGATCCTCTACGTCATCTTCTCGCGGCAGCTGATCCGCGGCATCACCTCTGGAGCCGTCAAGTGAGTTCTGAAACACCCCTGCGCGTTGTTGTCGCTGGCCTCGGCAATATGGGCCGCAGCCATGCGCTGGCCTATCACACTAATCCGGGTTTCCAGATCGCAGCACTCATCAACCGTTCCGATGTGCCGCTGCCGGAAGGGCTTTCGGGCTACGGCATCAGGCGTTCCTTCGATGACGCCCTGCGCGACGAAAAGCCCGATGTCGCCTGCATCGCCACTTATTCCGACAGCCATGCCGACTATGCTGTGAAGGCGTTCGAGGCCGGCTGCCATGTCTTCGTCGAAAAGCCGCTGGCAACGACGGTCGCCGATGCAAAGCGCGTCGTGGCGGCGGCCAAGGCCAATGGCAAAAAACTGGTGATCGGCTACATCCTGCGCCACCATCCGTCCTGGATCAGGCTGATCACCGAGGCACGCAAGCTCGGCGGCCCCTACGTCTTCCGCATGAACCTCAACCAGCAATCCTCAGGCCATACCTGGGAGACGCACAAGCAGTTGATGCAGACGACCTCGCCGATCGTCGACTGCGGCGTGCATTATCTGGACGTCATGCTGCAGATCACCGATGCGAGGCCGGTCGAGGTGCGCGGCATGGGCGTGCGGCTGACCGAGGAGGTCGCGCCCTCCATGTACAATTACGGCCATTTGCAGGTGCTGTTCGATGATGGCTCGGTCGGCTGGTACGAGGCCGGTTGGGGTCCGATGATTTCGGAAACGGCCTTCTTCGTGAAGGACGTCATCTCTCCCAATGGCTGCGTGTCGATCGTGATGAAGGAAGGTGTGAAGTCGGATGATATCGACACCCACACCAAGACATCGACCATCCGCCTGCACAGCGCCGCGACCGGACCGGACGGCAAATTCGCCAGGCCGGACGAAATGCTGTCGATGGAAGGGGAGCCCGGCCACCAGGACCTCTGCGACCTCGAACAGGCCTTCGTGCTGAAGGCGATCCGCGAGGATCTGGATCTCACCAAACACATGGACGACGCGGTCAAGTCGCTCGCCGTCTGCCTCGCCGCTGACGAGAGCGTGCGCAGTGGAAAGGCGGTGCGATTGTGACCGCAGAATTGTCGTCAGGGGTTGCGCTCTATGGCGCCCCCCTCTGGCCTGCCGGCCATCTCCCCCTCAAGGGGGGAGATCAGATGTCGGCACTGCCTTCGCTAACTATCAGCGTTGCAAAGCGGCGCGAGACCTTGAAGCTGCCAATCTCCCCCCTTGAGGGGGAGATGTCCGGCAGGACAGAGGGGGGTGCATTCGCGCCCACATTCCAATTTGGAGGATCGCCGTGGGCTCGCTGAACATCGAGAATGTGAAGAAGGCTTTCGGGCCGGTCGAGGTGCTGAAGGGCATCAACCTTGAGGTGAACGACGGCGAATTCGTCGTCTTCGTCGGCCCGTCCGGCTGCGGCAAGTCGACCTTGCTCAGGGTCATCGCCGGACTGGAGGATTCGACCTCCGGCCGCGTGGTCATCGACGGCGCGGATGTCTCCGTCACGCCGCCGGCCAAGCGCGGCATTGCCATGGTGTTCCAGACCTATGCGCTCTACCCGCATCTGACGGTGAAGAACAATATGGGCCTCGGCCTCAAGCAGGCCGGGACGCCGGCGGCCGAGATCGATCGCCGTATCGGCATCGCCTCGTCGATGCTGTCGCTGGAGCCCTATCTCGAGAGGCGGCCGGCGGAACTCTCCGGTGGTCAGCGCCAGCGCGTCGCCATCGGTCGCGCCGTGGTGCGCGAGCCGAAGCTGTTCCTGTTCGACGAGCCTCTGTCTAACCTCGATGCCGCGCTGCGCGTCAACACGCGGCTGGAGATCGCGCAGTTGCACCGCCGGTTGAAGGCGACGATGATCTACGTCACCCACGACCAGGTCGAGGCGATGACGCTGGCCGACAAGATCGTCGTGCTCAACGCCGGTCGCATCGAGCAGATCGGCGGCCCGATGGAGCTCTACAATTCGCCGGCAAATGAGTTCGTCGCCGGCTTCATCGGCTCGCCGAAGATGAACTTCGTCGACGGCGCGAGGCTCGGAGAAACCGCCAAAACCATTGGCGTGCGCCCGGAACACCTGACCGTCGATCCGAAGGCGGGCGCATGGAAGGGAACGGTCGTCCATGCCGAGCATCTCGGAGCCGACACCAATCTCTACCTCGATTGCGAGAAGGCCGGGCTGATCACCGTGCGGATTTTCGGTGTCTATGACGCCGAGCCAGGCGCCACGCTGTATGCGACGCCGGATCCTGCGAAGACCTATCGGTTTGGGGCGGATGGGAAGGTGCTGAAGTAGGCGGGACGCAGCCCCCTCACCCAGCCTCCGCTTCGCTCGGCTGACCTCTCCCCGAGGGGAGAGGAGATTGTCAGCGCCGACGCTCACCTCTTCTCCCCAGCGGGGAGAAGGTGGCCGCGAAGCGGCCGGATGGGGGGGCAGCGCAACCTCTACACGTCCGCCTTGAACGTCTGCTTCTGCTGGCCGAGCCCTTCGATGCCGAGCTCCACAACATCACCAGCCTTGAGGAACACCGGCGGCTTCATGCCGAGGCCAACGCCGGGCGGCGTGCCGGTCGAGATGATGTCGCCGGGGTGCAGCGACATGAATTGGCTGAGATAGGACACCAGATACTTGACGCCGTAGACCATAGTCCTGGTCGAGCCGTTCTGCATCGTCTTGCCGTTGACCGTCAGCCACATCTTCAAGTTCTGCGGGTCGGCGATCTCGTCCTTGGTTACCAGCCATGGGCCGGTCGGGCCGAAGGTGTCGCAGGACTTTCCCTTGGTCCACTGGCCCTGCCGCTCGGCCTGGAAGGCGCGTTCCGACACATCGTGAGCAACGCTATAGCCGGCAACATAGTCCAGGGCGTCGGCTTCGCTGACATATTTGGCTTTTCTGCCGATGACCACGGCCAGTTCGACTTCCCAATCGGTCTTGTCTGAGCCGCGCGGGATCAGCACATCGTCATCAGGCCCGACAATGGCCGAGCTTGCCTTCATGAAGATGATCGGTTCCGGCGGCACGGTGGCGCCGGTTTCGGCGGCGTGGTCGGAATAGTTGAGGCCGATGCAAATGAACTTCCCCGTGCCGGCGACGCAGGCGCCGAGGCGCGGGCTGCCGGAAACCGCCGGCAGCGACTTCGGATCGAGCTTCGCCAGATCAGCCAGCAATGCCGGGTCCAGCGCCTTGCCACTGATGTCGGCGACATGAGCGGAGAGATCGCGAATGGTGCCATTCGTATCGAGCAGACCTGGGCGCTCGCTTCCCACCTCGCCATAGCGCAGCAGTTTCATCTAAATCCTTCTCCTGATTGCGGCCATCGGCCGATTACAATTCGCTCCGTCGCCGCGACGACGTGGTTCCAGGGTCGGCGGAACCTAGCCAGTGGATGGTGGCCGGGCAAGCGCGGAAGCAACCTGCTTTTCCGCTAGGGAGAGCACCCTAGATCGACCAGCCGCCGTCGATATTGTAGGCCTGTCCGGACGTATAGGTGGCGCCCGCCAGATAGACGGCGAGATCGGCGATTTCTTCCGGCGTGCCGAGCCGGCCCATCGGCTGGCGGGCGATGAAGGCGGCGCGGGCGGCATCGTAATCGCCTTGCGCGTGCATGCGGTCCTGCAGCGAGGGGCTTTCGACCGTGCCGGGGCAAATGGCGTTGCAGCGTATGCCCTTGCCGACATAGTCAGCGGCGATCGCCTTGGTCAGGCCGATGACGGCGGCCTTGGTGACACCATAGGCGAAGCGGTTGGGCACGCCTTTGCCGGCGCCGGCGACCGAGGACATGTTGATGATCGATCCGTCGCCGCGCTCCAGCATGCCGGGCAGCACTGCCCGCACGGTGCGGATCATGGCGCGGACATTGAGGTTGAAGGCGAAATCGAGATCGGCATCCTTCATCTCCAGGATCGAGCCGGAATGGACGAAGCCGGCGCAATTGAACAGGACGTCGACGATGCCGATCTCGGCAAAGGCCGCCTCGACGGCCTCGTCGTTGAGCACGTCCAGCTTGCGGGTCTTGATGCCGGTGGTCTTGGCGAGCTCAGCCAGCAGCGCTTCGTTGATATCTGTGGCGTGGACCACGGCGCCTGCCTTGGCGAAGGCCAGCGCGCTCGCCTTGCCGATGCCTTGCGCCGCTGCCGTGATGACAACGACCTTGCCTGCCAGATCCGCCATGCTGTTCTCCTCGTCCGCTTGGCATCGTTAGGGTCTATCGGCTGCCGGCCGGGGCGTCATGTGCCAGTCAGGCATCATCATGCGGCCTGCGCGTCATCAACCCACAGATAAAAATGTTTTTTCTCGTTAAAGAACATGCATCCGGGCGTCAAGCCCGAACACGATCACCATCGCGGCAGCCCCATGGCTCAATCGCCGTAGGGCACCCACACATTCTTCACCTCGACGGCGCGGCGCAGGAAGGCATCGCCGGCCGTCTCGTCGGACATCCAGTCGAGGCCGCGGCCATTGCCGCTCCAGACGCGTTTGAGGTTGCCGATGGACTCGGCTTCCGCCTTGGCGCAGGTCTCGGCATCGGCGAACACCCACAGCCCGTCGACATCGTCGTGCTTGGCCAGCACGCCGGCAAGTTCGGCGCTGCGGCCGGTGACGATGTTGATGGCGCCGGCAGGAACGTCGGAATATTCGATGACCTGGTAGAGATCGGTCGCCAGCAGCGGATAGCGCTCGGACGGCACCGCGACCACCGTGTTGCCCATGGCCAGCGCCGGTGCGACCAGCGAGATCAGGCCGAGCAGCGGCGCGGTATCAGGCGCGACGATGCCGACGACGCCGACCGGCTCATGCAGCGCCAACGTGACAGCGCGCGCCGGCGGCTGGTGCACGCGGCCCTCGAACTTGTCGGCAAGGCCGGCATAGAGGAACAGCCGCTCTATGGACTGTTCTGCTTCTTCCCGCGCGGCCTTGGCGCTGGCGCCGGTCAGCTCGGTGAGGCGGGCGGCAAACTCGCTGGCGCGGCCGGAAAGGTTCTCGGCCAGATAATAAAGCACCTGCGAGCGGTTGTACGCGGTGGCTTCCGGCCAGCCTTTGCAGGCACGGGCGGCGGACACGGCATCGCGGATGTCCTTGCGGCTGCCGAGCCCGACTTCGCCGGCAAGCTTGCCCTTGGCGGTGGCGACAGCCAGCGAGTAATTGCCGTCCGGTCGTACCTGCTTGCCGCCGATGAACAGTTTTGCCGTGCGATCTATGGTCGAGCCGTCCGCCTGCTCGACAGGCTGCGCCGAGAGCGTCGCCGGCTTGATCACCGGGCCGAGCGGCAATTTCGCCGCGAGATATTCGAACATGCCCTCGCGGCCGCCCTCGCGGCCGAAACCGCTCTCGCGGTAGCCACCAAAACCACAGGCGGCATCGAACATATTGGTGCCGTTGACCCAGACGACGCCGGCCTTCAACTGCGGCGCGACATGCAGAGCGAGGTTGACGTTCTCGCTCCACACCGAGGCCGCCAGCCCATAGCGCGTGTTGTTGGCCAGCTCGATCGCTTCCTCGGTATTGCGGAAGGTCATGGTCGCCAGAACCGGGCCGAAGACTTCCTCCTGCGCCAAGATATTAGCCGGCGAAACACCTGTGGCCAGTGTCGGCAGATGATAGTAGCCGGAGGACGGCAGCGCCGCATCCGGCTGCCAGCAGACGGCGCCTTGTCTGGCGCCTTCAGCGACCAGACCCTTGACCCGGTCGAGCTGCGTGGCGTCGACCAGCGGGCCGATATCGGTGTTCTTGTCCAGCGGGCTGCCGACGCGCAACCGACTCATCCGCGTCTTGACCTTGGCGATCAAGGCATCGGCGATGCCTTCCTGGACCAGCAGGCGCGAGCCGGCGCAGCAGACCTGGCCCTGGTTGAACCAGATGCCGTCGACCAGGCCTTCGACGGCGCTGTCGAGATCGGCGTCCTCGAAGACGACGAAGGCCGATTTGCCGCCGAGTTCCAGCGACAGTTTCTTGCCCGAGCCGGCGGTTGCCTTGCGGATGATCTTGCCGACCTCGGAAGAGCCGGTGAAGGCGATCTTCTGGATGCCGGGGTGGTTGACGATGGCTGCACCCGCCTCAGGCCCGCCCTGGCCGATGTTGACAACGCCTTTCGGCACGCCGGCACGCTCGCAAATCTCGGCGAACAGGATTGATGTCAGCGGCGTGAATTCGGCCGGCTTCAGCACAACCGTGCAGCCGGCGGCGAGTGCAGGCGCGATCTTCCAGGCCAGCATCAGCAGCGGAAAATTCCACGGGATGATCTGGCCGACGACGCCGACGCCCTTGTGGCCGGGGAAATCCCTGTCCAGCGCCTGCGCCCAGCCGGCATGATGGATGAAATGGCGGATTGCCAGCGGCACGTCGATGTCGCGGCTTTCGCGGATCGGCTTGCCATTGTCGATTGTCTCCAGCACCGCGAAAAGGCGCTGATGACGCTGCATGGCACGGCCAATGGCATAAAGCACCTTGGCGCGCTGATAGCCGGAGGACGCCGACCACTTCGGCAGCGCCTTGGCGGCGGCCGCAACCGCCGCGTCGATATCGGCGGCACTGGCGTCGGACACTTTCGCCAGCAGCTTGCCGGATGACGGCTCGCTGGTCTCGAAAGTCTTGCCGCCGGACGCTGCTTTCCAGGCGCCGTCGATGAACAGCGCCTTGCCGAAATCGCGCGCGGCAAGCCAGGCATCGGCCTCGTTGCGGGCTTCCGGCGCCGGGCCGTACTCCATGGCGTGATAGCGGTCGAGGATGTTCATGGATCGCTCCAGATTATTGTCTTGGAAGGCGTTCTTTCGCGCCCCCCTCTGTCCTGCCGGACATCTCCCCCACGAGGGGGGAGATCGGCCTTCGCGCCTGTCGGCTCGCCTCCTGCAACCTCGGCAATTGGCGAAATCGTCGATGACGGCCAATCTCCCCACAAGTGGGGGAGATGTCCGGCAGGACAGAGGGGGGCGCGAAGGAACTCCACGTTCAAAGCCTTAGCCCGATCCCTATGCCATCGCGTGGCGATGATTGGCCGAATAGTGACCGGTCAGATGATGTTCGAGCTGCCGCTCGATGTCGGTCAAGAGGCTCGACGCGCCGAAGCGAAACAGCTCGGGCTCCAGCCATGGCCGGCCGAGCTCCTCCTTCATCAGAACCAGCCAGTCGAGCGAGGCCTTGGCCGTGGAAATGCCGCCGGCCGGCTTGAAGCCGATGAGGTAGCCGGTCTCCTCGAAATAGGCCCTGATGGCACGCACCATGGCGAGCCCGACGGGCAGCGTCGCGTTGACGCTTTCCTTGCCGGTCGAGGTCTTGATGAAATCGGCACCCGCCATCATCGCCACCATCGAGGCCAGCATGACATTGCGCAGCGTGGCGAGGTCGCCGGTGCCCAGGATGACCTTCAGATGCGCGTCACCGCAGGCGGCGCGCATCGAGACGATTTCATTGTAAAGTTCCCGCCACTTGGCGCCGAACACCAGACCGCGCGGGATAACGACGTCGATCTCGTCGGCGCCGTCGCGGACCGAGGCGTCGATCTCCTGCAGGCGGGTCGACAGCGGCGCAAGGCCATGCGGGAAGGCGGTCGAGACAGCGGCGACATGAATGCCGGTGCCGCGCACCGCATCGACGGCGGTGGCGACGAAGGGATGGTAGACGCAGATGGCCGCCGGGCGGATGGTTTCACCCGCAATGCCGAGGCCCTCGACAATGTCGCGGCGGAACGGGTTGATCGCCTTGGCGCAGAGCCGGCGCACGCGCTCCTCGGTGTCGTTGGAGTTCAGCGTCGTCAGATCCATGCAGGCGACGGCGCGCAGCAGCCAGGCCGCCTGATTGTCGGCCTTGATCGATCGCCGCTTGGTCAGGCTGGCGACACGGCGTTCCAGCGCCGAGCGGTTGACGCTGCGCACCGATTCCATGAAGCCGAGGTCGAGCTTCATGCCTGGGTTGCGCGCAATACGATGGTCGTGCGGGACGGGGGTATTGGCGGCGGCACGCGCGGGCAGCGGCGTCACCTTCGTGCCAAGATCGGCTTCGCGGATTGTGCTGCTCATCTCCTGCCCTTTCATTCAGCGACGTGCGCTTATGTCTTGGTGCGTATCGTTTTCCCAAAACCGCTCGACACTTTTGGGCGACACGCACGAAGATAGCCCGCGAAGTCATACTTCACGAGTCCTTTGGGCCGTCATAGCTGAAAAAGGCTACGGGAGCAGCTGATTTTTGACCGCATGATCAAAATGTAGATTCAAGATGCGGTCGCCTGGGCTCAGCCGACGAAGGCGCGCTCGACGACGAACGTCGCCGGATGATGCAGCGAGCCTTCTTCGAAGCCGAGGCTTTCGGCCAACTCCTTGACATCCTTGAGCATGTGCATCGAGCCGCAGATCATGATGCGGTCCGTTTCCGGATTGAGCTTCTCGATGCCGAGATCGGTATAGAACTTGCCGGAGCCGATCAGCGCGGTGATGCGGCCCATGCGTGCCGACTCTTCCTGGGTCGTCGAATTGTAGAGCGTGACGCGGCCGCCGGTCAGTTCGCCGATCAGCGGGTCGCTTTCCAGTGCCGCCACCAGTTCCTGGCCGTAGGTCAGTTCCGCATTGTCGCGGCATGTGTGGGTCAGGATCACCTGCTCGAATTTCTCGTAGGTGTCGGGGTCGCGCAGCAGGCTGGCGAAGGGCGCGATGCCGGTGCCGGTCGAGATCATGAACAGCCGCTTGGCCGGGGTCAGCGCGTCGACCACCAGTGTGCCGGTCGACTTCTGGCGCATGATGACCGTGTCGCCGACCTGGATCTTCTGCAGCTCCGAGGTCAGCGGGCCATCCGGCACCTTGATCGAGAAGAATTCCAGCTCATCGTCCCAGGCCGGGCTTGCCACCGAATAGGCGCGGTACACCGGCTTCTCGGCATTGGGCAGGCCGATCATGACGAACTCGCCGGAGCGGAAGCGCAGCGACTGCGGACGGGTGATGCGGAACGAGAACAGCCGATCGGTGTAGTGCTTCACCGAAACGACTGTTTCGGCATAGACATTGGCCGGAATCGGGAACTGCAGCGGGCGGGCACCGGCGGTGTTGAGCGCGGATGTGGTGTTCATCAAATCCAACCTTCTGGCCCAACTGCGGACGTGGGCGCCAAACCTTCACCTGCGCGCCCGAACCATTCAGGTCCCGGCGTGCTGTTTGCACACTCCAAAGCGGCAAGCTCTTGTGTCCCGAATTTATTAGTATACAAACGATATTTGCGTCAAGATGCTCGCTTAAAACAGCTTTCCAAACTGACGCATATCCGTAGTCCGCGCATTTCGGGTTTCGACGATGGAAGAGAATTTTTCGGCGCAAGCGCATGATTCCCTGGGAAATGTCGTTGCCGGTATCGACGTCGGCGGCACCTTCACCGACCTGCTCCTGATCGACGGTCGCGACGGTGGCAGGGTGTATCTGGCCAAGACTCCGACCACGGTCGACAACCAGGCCTTCGGCGTCGTTTCGGCACTCGGCGCCACCGGATTTGCCATCGACGGCATCGACCTCATCGTGCACGGCACGACCACCACCACCAATGCGGTGCTCGAGCGCCGGCTGGCGAAAACCGGCATGATCACCACGCGCGGTTTTCGCGATGTGATCGAACTTGGCCGGCGCACGCGGCCGCAGGCCTATGGCATGACCGGCAGCTTCGTGCCGATCATTCCGCGCAATCTCAGGCTCGAAGTCTCGGAGCGCGTCGAAGCGTCGGGCGCGATCCGCACGCCGCTTGACGAAGCGGAAATGCGCGACGCCGTGCAGACGCTGATCGCGGCCGGCTGCGAATCCCTCGTCATCCATTTTCTGCATTCCTACGCCAACCCGACGCACGAGCGCCGCGCCGCCCAAATTGCCGCCGAATTCTGGTCGAACGGCTACATCACGGCGGGCCATGCGCTGCTGTCGGAAGCGCGCGAATTCGAGCGCGGCGTCACCGCCTCGGTCAACGCCTCCGTGCAGCCGATCCTCGAGCGCTATGTCGAGCGGCTGCGCAAGGAACTGGGGGCAAAAGGCTATGCCCGCGACTTCCTGATCATGAACGGCAATGGCGGCATGATCTCGGCCCGCTTCGTCACACGTGAATCGGCCAAGACCGTCATGTCCGGTCCGGCCTCGGGCGTCATCGCCGCCGCCTATACGGGCAAGCGCGCCGGCTTCGAAAACCTCGTCACTTACGACATGGGCGGCACCTCCACCGATGTGGCGCTGATCCGCAATGCCGAGCCGGCTGTCTCGAACGAGATCGAGATCGAATATGCGATGCCGATCCATGTGCCGATGGTGGCGGTGCACACGGTCGGCGCCGGCGGTGGCTCGATCGCCCGCGTCGATGCGGCCGGCCTGATCCAGATCGGTCCGGAAAGCGCCGGGGCCAATCCCGGCCCGATTTGTTACGGGCGCGGCGGCCTCGAGCCGACCATCACCGACGCCAATCTGGTGCTCGGCCGGCTGGCGCCGAAGAAGCTGCTAGCCGTCGACAACCCGGTCACATCAGAGCGTGTCACCGGCATATTCGAGGACAAGATAGGCAAGGCGACCGGCCTGTCCGGCGTCGAGGCAGCTGGCGCGGTGCTGCGGTTGGGCAACATGAAGATGGCGGGCGCCATCCGCATGGTCTCGGTATCGCGCGGCCACGACCCGCGCGACTTCGCGCTGTTCGCCTTCGGCGGTGCCGGCCCGCTGCATGCCACCGCCCTGGCGCGCGAACTCGGCCTGCCCAAGGTGCTGGTGCCCGCGCGTCCCGGCATCACCAACGCGCTCGGCTGCGTCGTCGCCGATCTGCGCCATGACTTCGTCAACACGATCAATCAACCTGTCGCGGTGCTCGATGAAAGCCAGCTTCACGCTGTATTGGAACGGCACCGAAACGAAGGTGAGGAGTTGATTGACAAGGAAGCGGTGAAGCCGGAGACGATCCGCGTCACGCACTCCGCCGACATGCAGTTCGTCGGCCAGACCCACATCATCAACGTGCCGCTGCCATCGTCATCGGTGACGCGGGCAACGCTGCAGCAGCTGTTCGAAAAGGCATATTTCGCCCGCTTCAAGGTCGAATTGCCGGAAATCCGCGCCAACCTCGTCAACCTCAACACCTCGGTGACCGGCGTGCGCCCGGCGATCGACCTTTCCCGCCTGATCGACCCGGGCGGGCGTGCCAAAACGCTGGATGAGGCGCGGCGCGAGATCCGGCCGGTCTGGTATGCCGGACGCTGGCATGACACGCCGGTGTATGCGCGTGAAAAGCTGCCGCTTGACGCGGTCATCGAAGGCCCGGCGATCCTCGAACAGATGGACGCCACCACCGTGCTCGAACCCGGCGACCGCGCACGCTGTGACGCCGACGGCAACATCATCATCGACATTGGCGAGGCCTGATATGAAGCTCGACGCCATCACGCTTTCGGTCCTTCAGGCGGCGCTGCAGCAGGTCTGCGACGAGATGGACCTGACCTTTTCGCGCGCCGCCTTCTCGCCTGTGATCGCCGAGGCCAACGACCGCTCCGACGGCATCTATTCGGCCGTCGATGGCTCACTGATAGCGCAAGGCAGCCAGGGCTTGCCGGTGTTCGTCGGCGTCATGCAGTATTCGACCAAAACGGTGATCGAGATGATTGCCGACGGCCGCTGCTTGGCCCCCGAGCCGGGAGACATCTATATCGTCAACGACCCCTATCTCGGCGGCACGCATCTGATGGACGTGCGCTTCGCCATGCCGGTCTACCGGGACGGCAAGATTTTCTGCTGGCTGTCCAACACCGGCCACTGGCCCGACATTGGCGGTTCTGTGCCGGGCGGCTTCTCGGCTTCCGCCACGGCTGTCGAGCAGGAAGGGCTGCGGCTGCCGCCCGTAAAACTGTTCAAGAAGGGTGCGCTCGACCGCGAAATCTACGCCATCATCTGTTCCAACATCCGTGTCGCCGACCAGCGCATCGGCGACATCCGGGCGCAAGCAGCGGCCCTGCTGATCGGCCAGGACCGGCTCAACGGAATCCTCGATCGTTACGGTGACGAAACTGTTGTCGAGGCGATTGCCGAACTGCGTCGCCGCGCCGCCGAACAGATGCGCGCCAACATCTCAGCCATTCCCGACGGCACTTACCATTCGAAGGCGTTTGTCGATTCCGATGGGGTGATCAACGAGCCGTTGACCATTGCGCTCGCCGTCGAGAAACAGGGCGACACGCTGACCTTCGACTTCACCGGCTCGTCAAAACCCTGCGCCGGACCGATGAACAGCGTGCTGGCGACCACTTTGTCGTCCGTCTATCTGGCCATGCGCCATATTTTCCCGGATGTGCCGATCAGCGCTGGCGCGTTTGAGCCGCTGATCGTCAAGCGCCCGGAAGGCACCTTCCTCGACGCCAAATATCCGCGCCCGGTCTCGGGCTGTGCGGCCGAAGTGTCACAGCGTATCGCCGAAGCCGTATTCGCGGCCATGGTGCAGGCGTTGCCGGAGAAGGTGACGGCCGCCCCCGCCGGCTCCAGCGGCAATTTCGCGCTTGGCGGCAACGATCCGGCGCGCGGACGCGACTACGTCATGTATCAGATCTCCGGCGGCGGCTATGGCGGCAATTCAGGCCATGATGGGCTGACAAATGGCTGCTCGACCATCGGCATTTCCAAATCGCCGCCGGTCGAGATCATGGAACAGGCCTTCCCGGTGCTCTACCGCCATTATGCCTTGCGCGAGGGTTCGGGCGGCGCTGGCAAGCATCGCGGCGGTTTCGGCCTCGCCTATGAGGTCGAGATCCTGCGCGGCGACGCCCGCGCCTCCTTCGTCATGGACCACGGCCGTTTCGGCCCGCAAGGCGCGCTCGGCGGCAAGGACGGCGCGGTCAACACCGTGACCGTTTTCCGCAACGGCGAGGAACACGTGCCGGCACATCTCTCCAAGGAGCAGGATATCGCGCTCAAGGCCGGCGATCGCGTATGCGTTGGCACGCCGGGCGGCGGCGGCTATGGCGATCCGCGTGAGCGCGATCCCGATCTGGTGCTGCGCGACGTGGCCCTAGGTTACTATACGGCTGAAGAAGCCAGTAAAAAATTCGGCGTTGTCCTGTCGGCAGCGGAGTTAGCCGTCGACCGGACGGCGACGGACAAGCATCGCGCCGACTGACGCACCGCCAATTGCAACGGCGTTCGATCCGCCGTGATCGGCGCAAGGCATGTCGTTTCCGTCTCTGCTGACGATGCAAAAGCTCGTATTTTTCCCGTCGGCAAACAATGGAGACTTCGTTGGCTGAGCGGCGCTCCCCCTTCTATAGCAGCATCGTCGGACTGGGCGCGACCATGGGTCGGGCCGGGGGCGATTTCATCTCGGCCAGAACCTATTCCGGCATTGCCGACGAGCATCTGAACACCCGCAGAAATGTCGGCGTTCAGGATCTCAGCACGATGGGCAAGATGGACATCAAGGGACCGGACGCCGAGGCGCTGGTCAACCATGTCATCGTCAATGACGCCGCTGCCATGAAACCGGGCCAGGTGCGTTATTCCACCGTCTGCCGCGAGCATGGTGGCATCATGGATGACCTCACCGTGTTCCGGTTGGCGCCGGAGCATTTCATGCTGGTCACCGGCTCCGTCAACCGGCTGAAGATGCTGCCCTGGCTGTTGCATCATGCGCAGGGGCGCAAGGCCTATGTCACCGACATCACGGCAGCCATCGCCTTCCCGACCATCCAGGGCCCGCGCTCGCGCGAACTGCTGAAGGCAGTTGTTGCTGATGCTGATCTGGACGGGCTGAAGCGCTGGTCATTCATCTCGGGCCATATCAACGGCACGCGGGTGCTGATCTCGCGCACCGGCGTCACCGGCGAACTCGGCTTCGAACTCTTCGTCCCGGCCGACGAGGCAGCCTCCGTCTGGGAGGCACTGATGCGGGCCGGCCGTGACTTTGGCCTGAAGCCTTACGGCGTGCTGGCGATGTTCACACTCGGGCTGGAAAAGGCCTATCCGGCGCATGGCATCGACATGGACGAGAGCCGCACGCCGTTCCATGTCGGCCTCGACCGCTGGATCAAGTTCGACAAGGGCGATTTCGTCGGTCGCGAAGCGCTGCTCAAGATCCGCGACAAGGGCCTTGACGAGCAATGGGTCGGGCTGATCCTCGACGGTGACAGGCCGGCCGCGACTGACGCCAGGGTCCTGGCCAATGGCGAGGACGCGGGCGTGGTCACCTACAGCGACCATGGTTATTCCCTCGGCAAAGTGCTGGCCACGGCGCATCTGCGGCTGCCGTTCATTGCGATTGGTACGCAGCTTGGCATCGACATCGACGGCAGGGTGACGCGAGCGGTCGTGGCGCCGATCCCGTTCTTCGATCCGGAGGGGGTTAGGTTGCGCGGCTAGACGCTTGGCCGGCGGGTCGCGGACCTTCGCGATTAGCTAAAAACGCGCCCATCGCTTCGTCATCCACGGGCGGAGCAAGGAGCGTAGCGACGCGGCGCAGACCCGAGGATCCATGCCGGGACTCCAACGCGTCACCACGGTGCCGAATTCTGCTCGGCTGCGTTCCACCACTAAGGTCGCGGCATGGATCCTCGGGTCTCCGCGACGTCGCTTCGCTCCTGCTCCGCCCGTGGATGACGAAGTTAGGGAGCCTCGGCCCATCCCCTGCGCGGTGCCGCCAGCCGGCTCCACCTACCCCCTCCGGTCCAGCTTAGCCACCAGACGATCCCCCACCCACTGGATACCGCAGACCAGGATGATCAGCACGATCACCACGGCGATCATCACCGAGGTCTCAAAACGCTGGTACCCATATCGGATGGCGAGGTCGCCGAGGCCGCCGGCGCCGATGGCGCCGGCCATGGCAGACGCACCGATCAGCGTCACCAATGTGACCGTGAAGCCGGCGACGATGCCGGGCAGGGCTTCGGGCACCAGCACCTCGCGGATGATCGTCCAGCGGTTGCCGCCCATGGCGCGCGCCGCCTCGATCAGGCCGTGGTCGACTTCGCGCAGCGACACTTCAGCGATGCGCGCGTAATAGGGCGTGGCGGCGATCGACAGCGGCACGATGGCCGCCCAGGTGCCGATCGAGGTGCCGACGATCAGCCGCGTCACCGGGATGAGCGCGACCAGAAGGATGATGAAAGGCACCGAGCGGAAGCCGTTGATGACGGCGCCGAGCGCCCGGTTCACCCATAGGTTCTCGGCAATGCCGCCGCGTTCGGTGGCGATCAATGCGAGCCCGAGCGGCAGGCCGAACACCAGTGAGATGAAGCCGGAGGCGGCCGTCATCAGCACCGTCTCCCAGATGGAACGCAGCAGAAGTTCAAACAGGATTGGCGACATGGCCAAGCACCTCCACCCGCGCCTGGCGGGCCTTCAGGAATGTGATGATGTCAGCGAGGTGATCTGCATCGCTGCCGGGAACAGAAAGGAACAGCGTCCCGACGGGCTGCTGCTGGATATGATCGATGCCGCCGTGGACGAGGCGGAAGGCGCCCGGAACAGCAACGGCAAGGTCGGACAGCAGCGGGCCGCTTGCCGCCTCGCCGGCCACGTCCACGCGCAGGATCGTCTCGGCGCCGGCCGCCGGCAGCAGCCGGGCTGTCAGCTCGGCTGGCAGTTGCGGCCTGATGGCGCCAAGCAGGCTTTTTGTGATGTCGGAGCGCGGGTCGGCGAACACCGACCAGACCGGGCCTTGCTCGACGATGCGCCCGGCATCGATCACCGCAACGCGGTCGGCGATCGAGCGGATAACTTCCATCTCATGGGTGATCAGCAGGATCGTCAGGCCAAGCTGCCGGTTGATATCCTTGAGCAAAGCGAGGATCGACCGCGTCGTCTCCGGGTCAAGCGCCGAGGTGGCTTCATCCGACAAAAGCAGCGCCGGCCGTGCGGCAAGCGCCCTGGCGATGCCGACGCGCTGCTTCTGGCCGCCCGACAGCGACGCCGGATAGGCTTTTGCTTTCTCGGACAGGCCGACGAGATCGAGCAGTTCGGCGGCGCGTGCCAGTCGTTCGGCTTTGGGACGCCCTTCGATTTTGAGCGGCAGCGCGACATTGTCCTCGACCGTCTTGGCCGACAGCAGGTTGAAGTGCTGGAAGATCATGCCGATGCGCCGCCGCAGCGGCTGCAACTCGCGCTCGCCGAGCCGGCTGATCTCGCGGCCTTCGATGAACACCTCGCCGGAGTCAGGCCGTTCCAACCCGTTCAGGCAGCGGATCAGCGTCGATTTGCCGGCGCCGCTGCGGCCGATGATGCCGAGGATTTCGCCCTTGCGCACCGTCAGCGAAATGCCGTCGAGCGCCGCCGTCGCACCGAAGCGGCGCTTCAGGTCGACAAGGCGCACGACGTCCTGAGACGCATCGGGCCGGGCGTGGGTCGGATCGGCGGTCTCCCCGGATGCCGTGATATGCTGGTTCATGAATGTTCCTGTTCTCGAAAACGCAATCGCGGCCCGCGCCTGGGCGCGGACCGCTGTTGCTCTCGAACCGGGCTTCCGGCCGAGGATCGGATCAATAGGCGCTGAGGCCGGTGCCCTTGTAGACCTTGTCGAACTCGGCCTTCACAGCCTCGTTCTGATAGGATGCCACCAGCGTCTTCACCCAGGCCTCGTTTTCATTGCCGGCCTTCACCGCGATGAAGTTGCGGTAGGGGTTGTCGGCAATGGGCTCCTGTGCGATCCGGTTTTCCGGCGTCAGGCCGCTTTTCAGCGCCCAGTCAGTGTTGACCACGGCGGCGTCGAGATCCTCTACCGAGCGGCCGACGATGCCGGCGTCGAGTTCCTTGATCACCACCTTCTTCGCATTCTCGGCGATGTCGGCGGTGGTGGCCAGAATGCCGGTGCCGTCCTTCAGTTTGATCACGCCCTCGTTCTGCAGCACGCGCAGCGCCCGGCCTTCGTTGGACGGATCGTTCGGCACGCCGATGACCGCGCCCTCGGGCAGGTCGGCGACCTTGGTGTACTTCTTCGAGTAGAGGCCGATCGGCCAGACGCCGGTGTAGCCGACGCGCACGATGTGATAGCCTTGCGTCTTGATCTGGTTGTCGAGATAGGGCTGGTGCTGGAAGGCGTTGGCGTCGATCTCGCCACGCTCCAGCGCCTCGTTGGGCTGGGTATAGTCGTTGAACACCACGGTCTCGATGGCGAGGCCCTTTTCGGCCGCCTGGGCGACGACGACCCGCCAGACATCCTCATCCTCGCCGCTGATGATGCCGACCTTGATCGCCTTCTTGTCTTCGGCGAACGACGCACTGGGCGTCATCAGGCTGCCGATCGCGACGGCCGAGGCAAACAGCAGAGCAAGGCCACTGCGCCGGTTGAGGGGTGACCAAAGGGAAGATGGCAAAGTGTTTTTGAAGTCGGTCATGATTGATCTCTGCGGTTGTGAAGTCATGCGGCCAAGCGGACTGCCTAGCCTTGGTCACATCGTCAGAAATTCTATCGATTATATCAAAGAACGTGTTTCGCCGTTCTCGTCAAAGCCGGGAATATTCTCTCAAAAATTTCAACGAAGAGAGAACAAGACGGCGCTCGGCGGACCGCAGCCGGATGCAAGGCGATCCCGGGCATCTCGGTGAGAAGGTCAGATTCGGTCTCAAAGCGCGATCCACGCGGTCTTGAGTTCCAGATATTTCTCCAGCGCGTGCAGCGACTTGTCGCGGCCGAAGCCGGACTGCTTGACACCGCCGAGCGGCACGGTGATGTCGGCGCCGCCATAGGTGTTGACGTGGACGACGCCGGCATTGATGGCCCGCACCATGCGATGCGCGGTGGAAAGGTTGGCGGTCCACACCGCCGAGGCAAGCCCGTAGACGGTCGAATTGGCCAGGCGCACCGCCTCCTCCTCGGTCTCGAAGCGCATGATGCCGAGCACCGGACCGAACACCTCCTCGCGGGCCAGTTGCATGTCTTGCGTCACGTTCTCGAAGATCGTCGGCGCCATGTAGCTGCCGCCGGTCTCTGTCAGGATTCGTTCGCCGCCGGTGACCAGCCGGGCGCCTTCCTCGGTGGCCTTGGCGACGAAGCCGAGATTCTTCTCCAATTGTTCGGCGCTCGACACCGCGCCGACGTCGCTGGCGAGGTCGAGCGGATCGCCGACCTTGAGCCGCGTCGTCGCCGATAGAAGCTCGTCCATGAAGCGGTCATAGACCGACGACTGGACGAGAAGCCGCGAGCCGGCGACGCAGACCTGGCCGGAATTGCGGAAGATGCCGTTGGCCGAGGCGACCGCCGCCTGCTTCAGGTCCGGGGCGTCGGCAAACACGATGTTGGGTGACTTGCCGCCAAGTTCGAGGAAGACGCGCTTCAGATTGGACCGCGCGGAGTATTCGAGCAGCCGCCGGCCGACCGGCCCCGAACCGGTGAAGGCGATGGCGTCGACATCCATATGCAGCCCGAGCGCCTCGCCGGTGACCGCGCCACGGCCGGTGACGACATTGAGCACACCGGGGGGAAGCCCCGCTTCGCTGGCCAGTTCGGTCAGCCGCAGCAGCGTCAGTGAAGCGATCTCCGGCGGCTTGACCACCACGCAATTGCCGGCGGCAAGTGCCGGCGCGATTTTCCAGGCGCCGATCATCAGCGGAAAATTCCACGGCACGATGACGCCGACGACGCCGAGTGGCTCCTTGTGGATCAGCCCGAGCACATTGTCGGCCGTCGGCGCGATCTCGCCATAGAGCTTGTCGATCGCCTCGGCGTAGTAGCGGATGGTGCCCGCCGCCGAGAGCGGTTCGGCCTTGTAGGCCATGCCGATCTCGGTACCGTTGTCGCGCACGCCGAGCACGGCGAGTTCATCGGCATGCTGTTCGACCAGTTCGGCAAACCTCGTCAGCACCTTTTTGCGGAAGGCGGGTGCTGCGCGCGACCACGAACCCTTCTCGAACGCCTTGCGCGCCGACTTGACGGCACGGTCGATGTCGGCGGCATTGCCGTCGGCGATGCTGGCAAAGAGCCGGCCGTCGATCGGCGATGTCACCGGCAGAGAGGCGCCACTTGTTGCCTCGGTCTGTGCGCCATCGATGAACAAGCCCCGCGCGCCGATCTCCGTCTTGCGCAGCGTGTCGATGGCATTCTGACTGATCATTGGCGACGGACTCCCAGGGAAACATGCAATGTGGTTGGCGCTCGGAATTCCCAGCCGCGAAACACCGGTTCCTTGCCCGGCACCAGGCTGAGATCGGGGAAGCGCAGGAGCAGCAGCCCTACCGCAAGGCACATCTGCTCGCGTGCGAAAAACCGGCCTGAACAGAAATGATGGCCGAAGCCGAAGGCGGCATGGTTGCCTTCGTCGCGGTTGATGTCGAAGCGGTCTGGATCGGTAAAGCGACTCTCGTCGCGGCTTGCCGAGGAGACAAGTGCCGCGACGGCGGCTCCTGCCGGGATCGTCACGCCGCCAAGCTCGACCGCCCGCGTCGTCTGCCGCGTCTGTGTGCCGATCGGCGCCACCCAGCGCAGGCCCTCGTCGACAGCCTTTGGCACGAAGGTCTCGGGATCGTCGAGCACCTGCCGCAATTGTTCAGGATGCGAAAGCAGGCCGGCGAGGATCGAGCCGGCGCCATGTCCGGGCTCCTGCATGCCGCCGAGCAGGATGACCTTGATGCTCGGCATCAGGAAGTCGATCGGCCGTGTCGTGCCGTCCGGCATGCCGTCATGCAGCATGTGCGACAGCGCGGAGTCGTCCGGCGCGCGGGCAAGGCGTTCCAGCGTCGGCAGGATGGCGTCGCCAACCTCGGCGCTGATCGCATCGGCGACCTCTTGCCGCTTCGGGTCGTTCTCGAAATTGATGGCGCCCTGGGCGAGGCCATAGAACCAGCGGCGCAGCGTCGGCATGTCGATGTCGGCAAGGCCCAGCGAGCGCGCCAGGCTGAGCGTCGACACCGGCTCGAAATAATCGGCCATCAGCTCGGCCGAGCCGCGCTCCGCAATTTGGTCGAGAAAAGGTTCGGCGATCGATCGCACGAGGTCGCCGGCATAGGCGGCGACAGTGCGCGGCCGGTATTTTGGGTCGACGCCTTGGCGCAGTTGCTTATGCGTCTCGCCATCGGTGGTCAGGATGGTCGGCTTGCCGAAGGAGCGCTCGACCGGAGACGAACCAACGACGGCGGAGAAGGTGTCGGGAGACTTGGCGACGCTCTCGACATCCTTCCAGCGGGTGACGAACCACAGATTGACCGCCGGCACGAAGGCGACAGGCGCGCTGCGCCTGAGTTCGGCATAGATCGGGTAGGGATCGGCTTCCAAGGCCTCGACGGTGATGTTCTCGGCAAAGCTCAAGGCCGCCACTCCCTTTGCAGTGCGGGGGCGGCACAACCGCCCCCTGCGTTGCTCAATCTTTCAAAGGCTGGCCGAGGTTTTCGAAGGCTTTGGGATCGCGGCTCTTCAAGGCACTGGCCAGCAGCAGGCCGACCACCGCGGCGATCAGCACCAGTCCCGGCAGGAACACGCCCAGGAAGCCGCCGGCTCCCGACAGGCTGCCGAAATTGATGACGATCAGATAGATGATGATGACGAAGGCGATGAAGGTCAGCCCGGGCAGGATGGTGGTCTTCAGCGCGTTCTCCTGGGCCGGGTTGGTCCGGAAGAACATCACCACGGCAAGCGAGGCCACTGCCATCATGACGATGACGCCGAGCGTCGCGACATTGGTCAGCCAGGAAAACAGCGCCAGCACCGGATCGAGGCCGAGCACGGCGAACAGCCCGACGACGATTGCGGCGAGTACGCTCTGGATGACCGAAGCGACATGCGGGCTCTGGTGCACCGAATGCGTCACGCCGATCGTCTGCGGCAACAGCTTCTCGCGGCCCGAGACATAGATGTAGCGGGCAACAGCATTGTGGAACGCCAGCACGCCGGCAAACAGGCTCGACACGAACAGGATGCTCATCGCCTGCGACAGCACCGTTCCGGCGTAGCGGTCGGAGAGACCGAACAGGAAGGTCGTCGGATCCTGCAGCCCCTGCAGCGTCGGCAGCAATTTGTCGACACCGGCGCCGACCGCCATCAGCCATGCCGTAAGCATGTAGAAGACGCCGATCAGCAGGACGGAGAAATAGGTCGCGCGCGGAACCGTGACCTCGGGCTCACGGGCTTCCTCGGCATAGATGGTCGTCGCCTCGAAACCGATGAAGGCGGCAAAGCAGAACAGGATCGCGATGGCCGGCGCGCCTGATGTGATCTGGCTCCAGCTGAACGGCGCCGCCGACAGGCCGCTATCGCCACCGGTCTTGAGGATGGCGATGTCGAGGACCAGCACCACCAGATATTCGCACAACACCAGCACCGTCAGGATCTTGGCCGACAGATCTACCTGGCGGTAGCCGAGCACGGCGACCAGCGCGATGGCGATGAAACTCCACACCCACCAGGGCAGGTTGATGCCCCAGCCGGCGAACAGCCCTGATGTGGCCGCACCCAGCAGGCCCATGACGCCGATCTGCATGGCGTTGTAGGACAAGATGGCGATCAGCGCCGTGGCGCCGCCGGCCAGGCCGCCAAGCCCGCGTGCCGCATAGGCATAGAAAGCGCCGGCATTGCCGACATGACGCGACATGGTGACATAGCCGACCGCGAACAACAGCAGCAGGATGGTGACGATGAGATAGGTGCCAGCAAAGCCGGCGCCATTGCCCATCAGCATGCCGAGCGGCGTGCCGCCGGCGACTGCCGTGAGCGGGGCTGCCGCCGAAATCACCATGAAGGTGATGGCGCCGACGCCAAGACTATTCTTGCGCAGCCTGTTGGCCGGCGCCTGTTCCGCAACTGCTGACATTGGTCCCTCCTGTTGATGGCCGATCGGCCTGTCCCACGCGCTCTGGATATCGGTTCATTATTTGAACCCTTATTTTGAATATAGACTTGCAAACAAAGCGGCTTCCTGTCAAGTTAATTCACACGTTAAATGATTACTCAAGCTTGGAGGTTGAGTTGGGCACCGTCGGCAAGGCGATTTCACTTCTGGAGCTATTCACCGTCGACGAGCCCGAACTCGGACTGTCCGAACTGGCGCGCCGCTCGGGCTTCGACAAGGCGACGACGCGGCGGCTGCTGATGTCCCTGACCGGTCATGGTTTCGTCGAGCAGGATGCCGGCACGCGGCATTATCGCCTCGGCGCCGGCCTGTCGCGGCTGGCGCGCATTCGCGAGGCGCGCTTTCCCTTCCTGCAGACAGCGGTCCCCCTCGTGCGCGACCTCGCAAGCTCGACGGCCGAGACCGTGCATCTGTCGGAATTCGGCGTCGAGACGCTGGTCACCGTCCATGTCGAACATCCCGCCCGGTCAAACCGGGTCAATGTCGATATCGGCCAGCTTCTCCCCTTGCATTCGACCGCCTCTGGCATCGCCTATCTGGCCTTCGCCCGAGCCGAAACCGTCAGGGCATGCCTGACGGGTTCGCTCAACGCCTTCACCGCGCATACGCTGATCGAGCCGGCCGCCATTTCCAGATCCATCGGCGAGACGCGCGATCGCGGCTACTCGATCTGCGATCAGGGTTTTGAAGAGGGCGTCATCAGCGTCGCGGCGGCAATCCGTGCGGCGGATGGGTTTGCACTCGGCACGATCGCGGTGGCCGCTCCAAAGGCCAGGACAAATGCGGCTGACATCGCGGAGCGGGGGCTTGCAGTCATGACCGCGGCACGGGAGATTTCGATGCGCCTCAATGGCGAAAACCTGCAAACACTGAGGAGGCAGGCCTGATGTCTGCAGACACGGCAACGGCGCCCCGTATCCTGGTCATCGGCACGGGCGACACCAAGGCCGACGAACTCAAGTTCATGAGAGAGTGCATCGAGGCATCGGGTGGCAGCGCCGTGATGATGGATGTCAGTGTGCTGGGCGACCCGCCCTACAGCCCGGATCACGACAAGCACGCCGTTGCCCGCGCGGTGGATGCGACGATTTCGGAGATCGTCTCGAGCGGCGACGAGAACACCGCCATGACGCTGATGGCGGGCGGCGCCGTGCAGCTGGCGCGCATGCTTCACCAAAGCGGCGAAATCGACGCCTTCATCGCGATAGGCGGCTCGATGGGGACCGACCTTGCGCTCGATGTGGCGCTCTGCCTGCCACTCGGCGTGCCGAAATTCGTTGTCTCGACCATCGCCTATTCGCACCTCATCCCGCCCGAGCGTGTCGCGCCAGACCTGATGATGATCCTCTGGGCGGGCGGGCTGTACGGCCTCAACAGCATCTGCAAGCTGGTCCTGTCGCAGGCCTGCGGCGCGGTCGTCGGCGCGGCCAGGATCGTGCTTGCGTCGCGCGCGGCGGCGCAGGCTGCGGGGCCGACCATCGGCATGACCTCGCTCGGCAGCAGCTGCCTGCGCTATATGAAGACACTGAAGCCGGCGCTTGAGCGGCGCGGCTATGACGTGGCCGTGTTCCATACCACCGGAATGGGCGGCCGCGCCTTCGAATCGATTGCAGGACAAGGGCATTTCTGCGCCGTGTTCGACTTCAGCCTGCAGGAAATCACCAACCATCTCGCCGGTTCTGTCGTCAGTTCCGGCGCGGACCGGCTGGAGAACGCCGGCGCTCGCGGCATTCCGCAGATCGCCGCGCCCGGCGCCGTGGATATGGTCGATCTGCCGACCTGGCAGGATTTGCCGGCTAAATTCGCGCAGCGGCCGTTCCATGCCCACAACAGGCTGATCGGCTCGGTCACCGTCGATGCCGACGATCGTCGCCAGGTCGCCAGGACCATCGCCGCCAAGCTCGGCGCCTCGAAAGGGCGCTCCGCTTTCATCCTGCCGTCCGGCGGTATCCAGGAATGGGACGTTCAGGGCGAGCCGCTCTACGAGCCCGAGGCTCTCGCCGCCTTCGCCGATGAGATGCGCAAGGCGATTCCCGCTGGGGTCGAGTTCCACGAGATCGACACCCACATCAACAGCGACGACTTCGTGGTCAAGGCGCTCGAGATCTTCGACCGCTGGGTCGAGGAAGGCATCATCCCGCGCGGCATTCCGGTGAAAGGGGTCGCCGCGTGAGCGCTGTTCCGGCCCAGGCGCTGGTCCTCGATTTCGGCGGCGTCGTTACCCGCACGCTGTTCGAGACGCATGCCTTGACCGAACAGGCGCTTGGCCTCCTGCCGGGAACGCTGCAATGGCGCGGGCCGTTCGATCCCGACAGCGATCCGCTGTGGCGCTCCATGCAGGTCGACGAGATCAGCGAGCGCGACTACTGGCGCACACGCACAAGCGAGGTCGGCAGGCTCGTCGGCGAGGACTGGCAGGCGATGGAGACCTTCGTCCAGCGCGCGCGGGGTGCCGAGCCGGAAAAGGTGGTGCGGCCAGAGGCCGACCGTGCCATCCGCGCCGTCCACGCGGCCGGCTTTCGCCTGGCGATTCTATCCAACGAACTCGACCTGTTCTACGGCGCCGACTTCCGCCGGCGCCTGCCGCTGCTTCGCCTGTTCGACACAATCGTCGACGCCACCTATACAGGCATCCTCAAGCCCGACCCACGCGCCTATGGCTTCGTCACCGAGGCGCTCGGTCTGCCTGCCGGTGCTTGCGTCTTCGTCGACGACCAGCAGCGCAATGTCGACGGAGGTCGCGCCGCCGGCATGCGCACCGTTCATTTCGACGTTGCCCGGCCAGCACTTTCCTATGCTGAAGCCCTCGGCCATTTCGACCTCCTCCCCTGAGACCACTGCGGAGCCTGCCATGCGCGACATCAATTTCCTCACCGAGACGAACGCCAAGCCGATCTGGCATCCGATGGCGCACCCGGCCGAGATGCGGGCCAACCCGCCAAAGGTGATCATGAAAGGCGAGGGCGTCATGGTCACCGACATCGCCGGCAACACTGTGCTCGATGCCGTCGGCGGGTTATGGAACGTGAATCTCGGTTACAGCTGCGATCCGATCAAAAAGGCGATCGCTGACCAGCTCAGTGCACTGCCCTATTATTCCGGTTTTCGCGGCACCTCGACCGGGCCGTCGATAGAGCTCGCCTACGAACTCTGCGAATGGTTCGAGCCTGAAGGCATGGTGCGGACCTTCTTCACCTCGGGCGGCTCGGATTCGGTCGAAACGGCACTGCGACTGGCCAGGCAATATTGGAAGATCCGCGGCCAGGCCGACCGCACCAAATTCCTTGCCCTGAAGAAGGGCTATCACGGCACGCATTTCGGCGGCGCCTCGGTCAACGGCAACGCCAATTTCCGCCGCAACTACGAGCCGCTGCTGCCCGGCGTCTTCCACATTCCCGCACCCTGGACCTTCCGCAACCCGTTCGACGAGACCGATCCGGCGCGGCTGGCGAAACTGTGCGCCAGGGCGCTGGAGGACGAGATCGCGTTCCAGGGCGGCGACACCATCGCCGCTTTCATCATGGAGCCGGTTCTGGGCGCTGGCGGCGTCATCGTTCCGCACGAAACCTTCATGCCGCTGGTGCGCGAAATCTGCGACCGCCACGAAATCCTTTTGATCGCCGACGAGGTGGTGACGGGCTTCGGCCGCACCGGTGCATGGTCGGGCTCGCGGCTGTCGGGCGTGAAGCCGGATTTCATGACCATCGCCAAGGCGATCACCTCGGGCTACTTCCCGCTCGGTGCCACGCTGATCGGCGCCAAGGTCGCCGACGTCTTCGAGGCCGACAAGACCAGCTTCGGCGCGATTGGCCACGGCTATACCTATTCCGGCCACCCGGTGGGCTGCGCGGCGGGATTGGCGGCCCTTGCCGAAACCAAGCGCTTGCGCCTGAACGAGAACGCGGCCGCGCGGGGTATCGAACTGGCGGCTGTGCTGGAAGGGCTGAAGGCGAAACACGCGATCGTCGGCGACATCCGCTACAAGGGCCTGATGGCGGCGCTGGAATTGGTCTCGGACCGAGCGACGAAAAAGCCCGCCGACAAGAAGACCATGGCGTTGGTTTCGGAGGCGGCCTACGAAGCCGGCGTCATGCTGCGCGTGTCCGGCAACGCCATCATCCTGTCGCCGCCGCTCATCATCAGCGCCGCTGATGTGACGAAGATCGGTGAGGCGCTGGACGTAGGCCTGTCGAAGGTCTGAGGGTTAGCTGACACAACGGAGTTTCGATACGCAAATGGTTGGACCGCAGGAAAAAATGGCCGAGGAGGCGCTGGTTAGCCGGCGTTCCCGACTGCTCGGCGCGAAATCGCAATTGTTCTATGACGAGCCCGTGCATCTGGTGCGCGGCGAGGGCGTCTGGCTCTACGATGCCGACGGCCGCAAATATCTCGACGCCTACAACAATGTCGCCCATGTCGGCCACTGCCACCCGCACGTGGTCGAGGCCTTGTGCCGGCAGGCAAGCCTGCTCAACACCCACACGCGCTATCTGCACACCGCCATCCTCGACTATGTCGAGCGGCTGACCGCGACCTTCGATGCCAGCCTGTCCACAGCCATCCTGACCTGCACCGGCAGCGAGGCCAACGACATCGCGCTGCGCATGGCGCAGGCCGCTACCGGCCGCATGGGCATCATCGCCACCGACGCCACCTATCACGGCAACACGACGGCGGTTTCGCAGCTCAGCACCCGCATGCCGCCGGTCGGCGGCCGCGCCCGCCATGTCAGGCTGGTGCCGGCGCCGGACAGCTATCGCCACCCGGATGCGATGGCCAACGGCAAGGCCTTTGGCGACGCGGTGCGCGAAGCGGTTGCCTCGCTGGAGCAGGATGGCATCGGCCTCTCCGGCATGATCCTGTGTCCGCTGCTCGCCAACGAAGGCTTCCCGGCGCTTTCCAACGGCTTCTTCGACGACGCCGTTGCGGCGGTGCGCCAAGCCGGCGGCCTGGTCATCGCCGACGAGGTGCAGCCCGGTTTCGGCCGCACCGGCAGCCATTTCTGGGGCCATCAGCGCGCCGGCTTCGTTCCTGAAATCGTCACCATGGGCAAGCCGATGGGCAATGGCCATCCGGTCGCCGCCGTGGTCACCACCCGGGAGATATTGGCGACGTTCCGCAACGCCTTCCGCTACTTCAATACCTTTGGCGGCAACCCGGTTTCCTGCGCGGTGGCCAATGCCGTCCTCGACGTCATCGAGCAGGAAGATCTCCTCGCCAACGCACGCGACGTCGGCGCCTATGCACTCGGCCTGCTGCGCCCCTTGGCCGACCGGCATGAATGCATCGGCGAGGTCAGGGGCGCTGGATTGTTCTTCGGCGCCGAGCTGGTTCATGACCGCGAGACGCGCGAACCAGCGCCCGACATCGCCGAGCAGGTCGCCAACCGCATGCGCCACCGCGGCGTGCTGATGGGCAAGACCGGCATCCATGGCAATGTGCTCAAGATCCGCCCGCCAATGCCATTCTCGCGCGACAATGCCGCCTTCCTGATCGGGCTACTCGACGAGGTTCTTGGTGAAGTCGGCGGAGTGAAGGCGTGAACGCTGTTTCCACGCAATCCGAGCCCGAGACGGAAGCGGACGTCACGGAGCTTGCCAGGCGTGCACTCGAATATTGGGGCATTCGTGAGGGCGAGCCGGAGCTGCTGAAATTCCGCGAGAACGCGGTTTTCCGCATCCGCTTGCCCGGTGGCCAGCCGGCCGCCATGCGCATTCACCGGCTCGGCTATCACTCGGACGCGGCATTGCGCTCGGAACTGCAATGGATGGGATTTCTGCAATCCGCCGGCATCGCCACACCGTCTCCGATCGTGACGCAAGCCGGTGACCTGTTCGTGCTCGTCAGCACGGCTACCTCCGCGCAGCCCCGGCAAGCCGATTGTCTCAGCTGGCTGGAAGGCCGCGCCGTCGGGGCGCGAGGCGTGTCGCTGGACTATACGCCTGAACAGGCAAGACATGTCTTCACGGCGATCGGCCGGACCATCGCCCATATGCACAATGTCACGTCAGCCTGGACGCCGCCCGCCGGCTTCGCGCGCCATGCCTGGGATTTCGACGGCTTCTTCGGCGTGAACCCGACCTGGGGCCGTTTCGAGACCTCGCCCTTCCTCGACGGTCCCCGCCGCGAATTGGTTTTCCAGGCACGGGAAAAGGCCGTGAAGGCGCTGTCGGCGCATGAACGCAGCGCCCGCAACTTCGGCATCATTCACGCCGATCTGGTGCGCGAGAACGTGCTTGTCCATGACGGCGCGATCCGCATCATCGACTTCGACGATTGCGGCTATGGCTGGCACATGTACGACCTTGCCGTCGCGCTATATCAGAACCGCGAGGAGGCGATCTATCCGCTGATCGAGGCCGCTTTGCTCGACGGCTATCGGCAGGAGCGGGCGCTCACGGCGCAGGACATCGCCGCGCTGCCGCTGTTTTCGGCCTTGCGCGCCTTCGCCTTCCTCGGCTGGGTGCAGAGCCGCATCGAGGGCGACATCACCAGGGATGTCGGCATGCGCATGTCGGCGATCGCAGCCGATGTGGTGATTGCCTATCTGCGCGGCGGATAAGGACGACAGGTCCAGCCGGTGGACGTCATCCCTTCGCGAAGTGAATGCTGACGGTTCCCGAACTGCCGAAATCGGCGACGATGGTGTCGCCGGGCCGCGCCTCGACCGGGCGCACGAACGATCCCGACAGCACCACCTCGCCGGCCGCGATAGACATGTCGTAGCGGGCGAGCCTGTCGGCCAGCCAGGCAATGCCCATCGCCGGATGATTGAGCACGCCGGCGCCGAGCCCGGTTTCCTCGACTTCGGCATTGCGCGAGACGATGGCGCCGATCCAGCGCATATCGGCTTCCTGTGGCAGTTGCGGGCGGCCACCGATGACGATGCCGGCATTGGCGGCATTGTCTGAAATCGTATCGAAGAAGGTGCGCACCTTCTTCGTCTCGGCATTGACGCGCTCAATGCGGGTGTCAAGGATTTCGAGCGCCGGGGTAATGTAGTCGGTGGCGTTGAGCACGTCGAAGATCGTCACGCCGGGACCCTTCAGCGGTGCCTTCATGACGAAAGCGATCTCGGCCTCGACCCGTGGCTGGATGAAACGGCCGGCAGGCACCGTTGCGCCATCGCTGAAGAACATGTCGTCGAACAGCACGCCCGAATCCGGTGTGTCGATTGCGAGCGCATATTGCATCGCCTTGGAGGTCAGGCCGATCTTCCAGCCCTTCGGCTTTAGCCCGGCATCGATCTTGCGCGTCACCAGCGCCGCCTGCACGCGATAGGCGTCCTCCATCGTCGCCTCGGGAAAATCGAGACTGAGCAGGCGGATCTGGCGGCGCGAACGCTCGGCCTCGAACAGTCTTGCTGCGGCGTCTTCCACCTGTTCCGGGGTCATTGTGCTGCCTCGTCGACGACGCCGTTTCTAAGCACGCCGATGCCGTCGGCCTCCACCTCGATCACATCGCCAGGCTTCAGCCAGATCGGCGGGTCGAAGCGGGCGCCGGCACCCGTCGGCGTGCCGGTGACGATGATATCGCCCGGCACCAGCGTGGTGAAGGTCGAGATGTAGTTGATGATCTTGCGGAACGGGAAGATCATCCGGCTGGTGCGGTCCTGCTGGCGCAGCTCGCCATTGACGCGTGTGGTGAGTGCGATGTCGGCGATCTGCGCCTCGTCGGTGAATGGCACCAGCCAGGGGCCGATCGAGCCGCTGCGATCGAAATTCTTGCCTTGCGTGACGTTGAATTTGGCATGCCGCACCCAGTCGCGAATGGTGCCCTCGTTGCACAACGACAGTGCCGCGATGTGGCCGAGCGCGTCGGCCTCCGCGATGCGCCGGCCGCCCTTGCCGATGACGATGACGACCTCGCCTTCATAATCGAGCTGTGGCGATTCCGGCGGCCGCACCAGCGCAGCGCCATGGCCGACGAAGGAACGGGGAAAACGGATGAACAGCGATGGGTTCGAAGGTGCGGCCTGGCCGTCCTTGTACTCCTCGTTGCGGTCGGGATAGTTGACGCCGACGCAGATGATCTTTTCTGGCGATGGGATCGGGATTTCATAGGCGATGGCGTCGAGCGGGAAATCGGCGGCAAACGCCTCGGCCTCTTCCGCCAGCCGCCGCAAGGCACCGGCCTCGATCACTTCGCGCAGCGTCGGCCACTTGCCGTGGCGCGCCGACAGGTCGACGACACCCTTGCCTGATATCGCGCCATAGCGCGCCTTGCCGCCGACGGTGAAGGTGGCAAGCCGTGGCCGGGTCATGCTGAGGTTCCATCGCTGGTGATGTCGAGTACGGGCGAGGCTGGCGCTCTACGGCGCCCCCCTCTGTCCTGCCGGACATCTCCCCCACGAGGGGGGAGATCGGCTGGCCGCGCCGTCGGCGCTTTTCCTGCGGCGCTGAAAATTGGCGAAGGCAGAGATGACATCCAATCTCCCCCCTCGTGGGGGAGATGTCCGGCAGGACAGAGGGGGGCGCGAAGGAACGCTGTCATCGATTAAAATCCCGGTCTACGGCGCAATGATCGGCGATGCCGTCAGATCCGGCTGGCGTGCCTCGGCGCCGGCGAAGGCGCTGCCCTCCTCGAACCAGCTTTTCGGCGCCGGCGCGCCCCACAGCGTCTGGCGCTGCGGGTCCTTGAGGTCCCACTTGATCGGCTCCAGGTCCGGATCGACCGTCTGGTAATCCGAACAGTAGATCTCGATGCGATGGTTGTCTGGATCTCGGACATAAAGGAAGAAGGCATTGGAAATGCCATGCCGGCCAGGGCCGCGTTCGATGTTCGGCAAATAGCCGGTCGTTGCCATCAGGTCGAGCAGGTCGATGATGTTGAGCGGCGTCGGCACCCAGAAGGCGACGTGGTGCAGGCGTGGGCCGATGCCGTTGGTGAAGGCGATGTCGTGCACGCCGCCCTTGCGGTGCGTCCACGCTGCCCAAAGCTTTCCGCTGCTGGCATCCTCGGTGTACTCGGTCACCCGGAAGCCGAGCTCGTTGTAGAAGGCGACGGACTCGTCGACATTGGGCGAGAAGCAGTTGAAGTGGTCGATGCGCAGCGGCTTCACGCCCTTGTAGAGAGCATATTTCTGATGGATAGGCGGCAATCGTTCCATCTGGGCATAGAATTCGAGCGGAATGCCGTGCGGATCGCGGGTGCGGAAGGTTCGCGACTGGTAAGGTCGCTCGACCCATTCCACCGGCAGGCCTTTTCCCTTGAAGAAATGCACCGCTTTTTCGAGATCCTCGTCCGAGAAGACCTTGAAGCCGAGGTCGCGCGCCTCGGCGGCGCCGGCGTTCTTCAGCACGATGCAATGGTGCCCGCGCTCCTCCAGCGCTCTGAGATAAATGGTGTCTGATGTCTCGTCGGTGATCTGCAGGCCGAGCGTGTCGACATAGAAGGCGCGGGATTTGGCGAGGTCGGTGACGGCCAGCTCGACATGGCTGAGGCGCACGATGTTGAAGGCGGGGTAGAGATTGGGCTTTGGCAAGGGCATCTGATTTCCTCCGGTCAGCCGCCGAGTTTCTGGATCGCGTGCGCCGCCGTCGCGAAGGCTATGTTCTTCGTCTCCATGTAGAAATCGAAGGAGTGATCGCCGCCGTCGCGGCCGATGCCGGAATTCTTGACGCCTCCGAATGGGGTCGGCAAATGCCGCACATTCTCCGAATTGACCCAGATCATGCCGGCATCCAGCGCATCGGTGAAACGGAAGGCGCGGGTGACGTCGGACGTCCAGAGATAACCGGTCAGGCCGTATTGCGTATCGTTGGCCAGCGCCAGCGCTTCGGCCTCGTCCTTGAAGGAAATAGCGCTCAGCACCGGTCCGAAAATCTCCTCTTGCGCGATGCGCATGCCGTTCGAGACGTTGGTGAACAGGGTCGGGCCGACATAGCAGCCGCCGCCCGGCCCATCGACCTTGCCGCCGCCGACGGCAAGCGTCGCCCCCTCCGACCTGCCGATGTCGATATAGGACAGCACCTTCTTTTCATGCACCGGATGGATCAGCGGACCGACCACCGTTTTCGGATCGAGCGGGTGGCCGACGATGATGCGCTTCGCCCTCTCCGCGACTTTGGCGGTGAAGCTCTCATAGACCGAGGCTTCGACCAGCAGGCGCGAGGACGAGGTGCAGCGCTCGCCGTTCAGCGAATAGATCATGAAAACGGCGGCGTCGGCGGCGCGCTCGAGATCGGCGTCGGCAAAGACGATCACCGGGTTCTTGCCGCCGAGCTCGAAATGCACGCGCTTCAACGTGTCGGCCCCCTGTTTCATGATCATCGAGCCGGTGCGGCTTTCGCCGACAAAGCCGATCGCCTTGATGTCGGGATGTTCGGTCAGCGCCTTGCCGGCATCTTCGCCCAGGCCGTTGACCAGGTTCCAGACGCCTTTCGGCAGGCCGGCTTCCTCGGCGATCTCGACCAGCAGGCGGGCGGTCAGCGGCGAGAATTCAGCCGGCTTATGAACCACCGTGCAGCCGGCCGCCAGCGCCGGCGCGATCTTCCAGGTCGACAGCATGAACGGCGTGTTCCACGGCGTGATGATGCCGACCGGGCCGATCGGCACCCTAGTGGTCAGGTTGACCTGGCCGGAAGTCCGCAGCGTCTCGCCGTCGCGTGCTTCGGGCGCCCGATCGGCGAAGAAGCGGAAATTCTCGGCGCCCCGCAACGCCGCCTTGGCCATGAACTTCAGCGCCTGGCCGGTGTCCATGCATTCGACGAAAGCGATCTCCTCGGCACGCGCTTCGATCGCGTCGGCGATTTTGTGCAGCAGCTTCTTGCGCGCTTCACCCGGCATGGCGGCCCAAGCCGGGAACGCCGCCTTTGCCGCCTTGGCGGCGCGGTCGATGTCGGTGGCACCGCCGCGCGCGACGCGTGCCAGCGGCTTGAGGTCGACCGGCGACAGCGTTTCGAATGTCGCGCCGTCGAGTGCCGGCACCGCCTCGCCGCCGATCTGGTTCAGCACACCATCGCGCTTGAAGCGGGCCAGATAGGCCTCGGCCTTGTTCAGATTGCCTTGCAGGTCGGACATATCGGATTCCGTCACTTGCCGCGCAGTCGCGGGTGGATTGCGTTTTTCTTCCAGCTCAGCACCGGGTCGATTTCCCGGATCTCAAGCGACAGGGCGAAATGCGGGCTCTCGAACAGGGTGGCCAGATATTCGTTCACCGCCGCGAAAACGGCCTCGCCGGTCCGCTTCTTCTCGTCAGGGCTGCGGCCGGTGCCGATGCGAAACGACATGTCGAGGAAGGCGTTTTCCGGCAGGCTGTCGGCAATCGCGTAGGCATCGGCGCGAAAGGCCCGCACCCGCACGGCGCCGATCTCGAACAGCCCGGTGTTCAGCACGGTGCGCAACACCAGCGCGCACAATTCGCCCATATCGACCTTGGCATCGAGATTGGCCGAATACTCGATGGAGAAGTGAGGCACGGCGTTTCGTTTCCCTGGCTTATCGCTTTCTTGTAGTTAACGCGTTAATTACATGCAGCATCGGCGAAGTCAAGTCTTGCATCGGGCCTGGCGCAACGATACGGGATGGAAAGGTCGGGTTTAGCGCGCGGTCCATGCTGGCCAAGGCCCCGTTGATGACCGCGATAATGGGACGTTCTTCTTGCTGCCTGAAAACACTCGTCGTTCCCTGCCGATGGCGTTGCTTCATGCCCGCGAAGCGGTGATGGCGCGGTTTCGCCCGATGCTTGCGGCGCATGACGTGACCGAACAGCAATGGCGTGTGCTGCGTGTGTTGAGCGAAGCCGGTCCCGTCGAGGCGACGGAGCTTGCCGATCGCGCCTCGGTGCTGCCGCCCAGCCTGACGCGCATCATCAAGGCGCTCGAGGGACGCAAATTCATCACCCGCAACAAGGCCGAAGGCGACGGTCGCCGCGTCGTGCTGACCATCGCACCGGCCGGCTCCGCTCTGATCGATGCGCTTTCGCCCGAGCGCCGCGTCATCTATGACGACATCGAACAGCGCTTTGGCCACGAAAAGCTTGAGCAACTTCTTGATCTGCTGGAGAGCCTGATCGAGGGTGAGAGTTGAGGCTTTTTGATCCTCGGCACGGAGGTTTTGATTGGTCGTCTGCGTTGACTGACCGCATGCCTTGAAGATTGGCGGAAACATCGATCACTTCGTCATCCTATGGCGGAGCAAGGAGCGAAGCGACGCGGCGTAGACCATAGGATCCATGCCGGGACTCCTGAGCGTCGCCACGGTTCAGAATTCTGCACCGCTGCGCCCTTCGACTAAGGTCGCGGCATGGATCCTCGGGTCTCCGCGACGGAGCTTCGCTCCTGCTTCGCCCGTGGATGACGACGTTGGGAAGGCTTCGCCTCCATCCCCTGTCGGCGCCATCAATTGCCCTCACCCGCCAAAGCTGCCAAGCCGCGTGGGCTGCGTATAATTGCGGTCGACATAGAGCAGGGCCGAGCTGCCGCTGCCGTGCCGGACATCGATGACTCGGCCGATCATGACATTGTGCGTGCCGACGACATGCACATCCTCGATCTCGCAATCGAAATTGACGATCGCATCCGACAGCGCCGGCGTGCCGGAGGTCAGCGTCTGCCAACGCGCCGCGGAATAGCGTGCCTCCATGTCCCTGGTTGCGCCTGCGAACTTTCCGGCCAGGTGCATATGGTCGTGCGTCAGCACGTTGACGCAGAAGCGCCGGTTGGACAGGAACAGGGCGGCCTGTGTCGAGCGCCCGTTCATGCACACCAGCAGCGTCGGCGGCTCGTCGGAGACGCTGCACATGGCGGTGGCGGTGAAGCCGCCGCGTCCTGCCGGCCCGTCGGTGGTGACGATGTTGACCGGCGCGCAGACCCTCGCCATGGCGTCGCGGAAATCGGTTTTCGAAATCTGCGTGGCCATCTGATTTCGTCGACCGTGAACTATCCGCAAGCCGTTGATCTGGCATGTTGATTGAGGCGGATAGCGGCTTTTGGATTGCAGGATTAGCGGTTTATGGGGGCTGTTTTCCTGCAATTCGGTTTTGCGATTCCCTTGTGCTGCGGCGCGTGATTCACTTGGTTCGGCGGCGGCGAATCGAGGGACGGCGAATGTCCAGGCCACGCGAGAAGCGCGAGACGGGAAAACAGGATCTGTTCCGCTCCAGGCTCGATCAGATCATCAATATGAAGCACGAGCTGGTGCGGCTGGCGCAGGCGATTGACTGGCCGGTGCTGGAGGAGCGTTTCGGCGCCGTCTATTCGGACGGCCCCGGCATGCC
>NZ_JAMYQF010000030.1:0-72861 GCF_040320745.1 Mesorhizobium sp. M0621
TCGACGCTGTTCATCAACGGCAACGTCACCATGCCGGGTTCGATAATCGCGACGAATTCGCTGATCGACATGACGGATGGTGTCGTCGGCGATGTGTTGACGCTCGGCGGGCTCACCCTCAACGGTGCCAGCATCGGCCTCGACATCAACCAGCAGACACTTCAGTCGGATGAGCTCGTTGCCAACGCGTTTTCGGCAACCGGCGCCAACACCATCATCGTCAATCTGCTCGGCACACCGCAATTCACCCAGCCGACCGATATCCCGCTCATTGTTTCGACCAACGGTCCGGTCAGCGGGACGTTCAGCGTCGCAGGTGTTCCCGGCACACCGGGTTCGCTTTTCACCTACCAGGTCGTAACCGGCCCGAATGGCGGCTTGTTCCTGCGTGCCACGCCGGCCAATTTCGGCATTGCGGCGGCGCCGACCAGTGCCACCAACGCCGGCGCGGTCACGGCGGCAATCGACGCTCTCTACGGCATAAACCGCGACGCGCTCGACGCTGACCTCAACCTCTCGCCCGCATCCGGATCTGGAATGGTGCCGGTTTCGGAGAGCTTCGGGGTCTTTGCCTCCGGCCAGTTCGCCCATACCGAGCATGACGGCTACAACATCAGCGGCGGCGGCTTGAATGGCCCCGGCCCGAGCTTCGATGCCAATGATTTTTCGGCCGCCATCAGCCTGGATTTCAATGCCGCCAAACACTTCCAGTTCGACAATGAGTATGGCCTGAACATCGGCGTTTTCGCCGGCTACGCCTCGACCGACGTCAACCTCGGCGGGTTTCGGGGATTTGATGCCATAGGCGAAGGTACCAACAAGGCCGGCCTGTTCGGCGGCTACGCGCTGTTTCGCAAGGACTACAATTACGCGCTGGTCTCGGCCTCCGGCTTCATCGGTGGAAGCGATGTGACGAACGGCGTGCTCGGCACCACCGGCAGCTATGATACCAAGGGCTATGCGGTGACGGCATCGGTCGGCCATATCTTCAAGCTGGGCGAGCGCACCCGTTTCGATCTGCGTGGCGGCCTGCTTGGCGTTTCGTTCCGTGGCGATCCCTACACCGACAGCGGCGGCAACGAGTTCGGCAAGAGCAAGCTTTCTTTTGGCGCGATCAAGCTCGAGCCCGGCATCTATGGCGATTACACGCTAAGCAACGGCATGGTGATCAGCCCCTATGCGCGGGGCGAATTGCAGCAGCGTTTCGGCTACAAGAACACCACCGAAATCGACACCAGGGAGATCGACTTCGACGATGCCGATTTTTCCGCCGCGCTGTCGACCGGCTTTAACCTGAAGATGTCGGACTCGACCACCGTCAACGGCGAAGTCCGTGGCAAGGCGTCTTCAGACAGTTCCACCATCGGCGCCAAGCTCGGACTGAAGATCGCCTTCTAGCTGGAGCAATTCCAGGAAAAGTGCGAACGATGTTCCGTCCCGAATCTTATGGCGTTTCATTCGGTCCTCCGAGAATCGCTAAAGCTTCAGCAACTTCAGCTTCCTCGCTGAGGACCCGAATGAACGACCTATTGAAACTCACAGAGAAAGCGGCGGTCTTTCATGTGAGTCCATATCCTGCGGCTGTGATGTAGTTTCTGCATTCTGTTGGAGAGAGAAGAGATCGCAGAGGCCTGCCACAGGGTGTCGATGGTTCGCATGGCCTTTGGGCGCAGATGTGCCTTGAGCTTGGACGATGAGTAACCTCATTGCCACTCTCAGGGGTGACGGTAAATTTTATATTTAGGCTTTATTCGTCGATAAGCCGAATTTGGGTAAAGGCCATGATATTGCTTGAAATCGGAGATCCACTCTCTGCCGTCATAGATAGCCATGTGCCCAGCGGGATGTCCATCTATTGGCTGTATAACAACAACGTCGCCAGCTATTGGCATGATTGGATTTGTTTCAAGAAATCCGGCGCTTGTTAGACTCCCTCCATAATCTTTAGCGTAACCAGTTGGGATTAATTTTACTCCACCACTTTCTATTGCCTCTCTTACAGACCTTGCACAATTACCGGTGCTATGCAAAGCACGGCTTTGGGCAGTTGAAATAGCCCTATTTCTATCCCAAGGCATAATCATACTCCCGGGCCGAACGGCATGAGCTAGCGAAGCAATTTACCCCAATACCGGCCCTTTGAAAACCGGAGACATGCAGGGCGATGTTTCCGCCGTCGGGCCATTGATCGCCGAAGTACCTTGCGTGTTTTGTATGCGCCAGCCAACAAAAAGTCTGTGCAACCATCTCCGAGCCATCATCGTCGCACTTCTTCAGCTGTTGCCGCCGAAGTGGAGAATATTACACCCAGACCTTGTTTTTTGGCGGATACGCGTCCGCAGATGTTAGGCTTGACTCGTTCCAAGGGTTCATAAGTGTAGGCATGTGTCTGAACGGCGCCTTTCAAGCTCAGCGGCCGACCCTTCTTGCACGCAAGCGTGAAGATGAAACGGAACATGTGAGGGCCATCAACGCCACGATCGCCGTTCTCGCTGATGGGGCCTTCAGTTCCGGCCAAGCGAAGAGGACCGCGACGATACCCAAGCAACAGCGCGGCTTATGCCCTCATGCGGTGATAGACGCTACGCTCGCTGATATCGAGCAGAGCAATGAAACATTTGTTTTTCCTATCGCAAAACGCTAGCATAAGCAGCAATCAAACCGTGCTGCCATTTCATCAATGCTGAGAATTTCAGGAAGTCTTCTCAATGGCGGCTCAGCCCATGCACCGGCTGAGGTTCGTCCCGATTTTGGCGGTGGCCATATTCGGCATGGTGTCGAAACGCCGAGCCTCGAAACATGGGAACGTGTCTCGCCGCCGACGACCATTGACGGGCTTGTTACACAACTGCAGCGCCAATTTCCCCACATGGCCATTCATGCAACTGGCGGAGTGCGGACAGTCCGCCGCCAGGCTGAATTGATGGCGCAACGGCGGCTTGCGAACCGGACGCAGTTCCTTAGGGTATATCGTCCAGCCCAGCATATCACCGAGATGGATACGTGGGCCACTCAGCATCCTCATGCTACTCAATCGCAAGCTACCGATGCGTTCGAACAGATCATACACAGTGCACGCGGACGTCGGGCCACTGTTAGCAACCACTTGGATGACATCGCCCGTGATATTTCCATCCCGCATGGAAATCATCACCAACAAGGCGAAGTGCAGCGCGCGCTTCGAAACTGGGGTGCGCATGTCATACTGGAGCGAGATGCAACCGGTGGGCCGCATTGGCACTTAGACTACACGCCACCAACCATGCGCAGGCCTTGATCAGGTGCTGCTGGAAGAGCAGCTCAAACTTGGCTGGGGCACCCAACGCTAAATTTGGGCTACGATTTGGCTTACGCCAGTAGTAACCAACCAAATCGGTACATTCGCGATGGCTCAAAGTCAGTTCGAGGAAAAGGCGCGAGAATTTCTCGATGTGCGTGTCGGATAGTTCCCAACAGAATCTGATTACTGATTTCGACCAGGAACCACCGGTCTCCAAGCTGCTGTGGCTTCGATCCACGCCCCGCGGGAGGGCGACCATCGCTCGTGTCGGTGATCGTCGCCTTTGAACCAGTTCGACCCACGCCCCGCGAGGGGCCGTCCGGTAGCTTCGTTTGTCCTTGCTCTTGCATGCAGATGTTCTAATATTCTCGGGCGGGATTTTCGAACATGACTGCAGTCGCAAAATTGATCCTTGTGCTCGGGATTGTTGCCGCGGGTTGCTTCGCTCCTGCTACTGCTCGAGCCGGACAGTTTGAGGACGCGGAAGCGGCTTGGGAGCGTGGCGACTACGCGACTGCCCTCCGGTTATTCCAACCCTTTGCGACCCAAGGGAATGCGCACGCGCAAAATGTTCTCGGGCTCATGTATCTGAACGGGTACGGAGTCGGCCAAGATTTTGGCCAGGCGTTCGAGCTGTTTAAGAAGTCCGCCGAGCAGGGCGCTCAGGATGGACAAATCAATTTAGCGCTTTGCTATCTTGTCGGGCGCGGCACCTCGAAAGACGAAAAGCTCTATATCGTTTGGCTCAGGAAGGCGGCCAACGCCGGCAGTCCCGAAGCAAAGAGTCGGCTGGCGTGGGCTCGCTTCGACGGCATTGGAATGGAGAAAAACGAAGCAGGTGCATTCGCGTTGATAAAAGCCCTTGCAGATCAAGGGATCTCGGACGCACAGAATGATCTGGGTTGGATGTACGAGGAGGGACGGGGAGTGCCGCAGGACTATGCCGCGGCCTTGACATGGTTCAGGAAATCTGCCGAGCAAGAAAATCCGCGCGGGCAACTAAGCCTGGCGCGAGCATATCACAGCGGAGTCGGGACAGACGCTGACGATGTCCGGGCAGTATCATGGTTAGCCAGAGCAGCTGAGCAAGGCTACGACGTCGCCCAGGTCGATCTCGGCACCGCTTACGCGAAGGGGGTGGGCGTGCCACTCGATCAAGTCCAAGCCAGGTATTGGCTAAACAAAGCGGTGGCGCAGGGTAACCCGGATGCCGAGGCCGAACTGGGTTCGCGCTATTTGAATGGCTCGGGGGAGGAGATCGACTACAAAAAAGCGAGCTTCTGGTATCGCAAGGCGGCCGCCAAGGAAAATGCCCTTGCCCAAAATGATCTCGGCTGGATGGCAGAGAACGGGTTCGGGATGCCAAAGGATGACACTGAGGCCGCGCGTTGGTACCGAATGGCGATTGCCAACGGCAATGAAACTGCGAAGCGCAACCTCGATGTTTTGTATCAGCTTGGCCGCGCGCTACATATCGATGAGTCGGAAGCACGCCGATGGTATCGTAGCAGGAACTTCAGGTAGGTGAGTGCCGCGGCGCCCGATCCATTTAAGCCGTTGACGCGACTTTCGCCTTTTCATCACGGCGCTGCCAGACAAGTTGTCAAATCAGCCGTCGGATGGCTGAAGGCATTGCCATCGATCGGCACAACGACTCTGGACGGCCAAAAAGCACGACGGCTGTTCGTCGTGAACATCGTCGCGATCCTTGGATCGTTCGTTACTTTGTTTTTCGTTTTCTTCAATATTTCAAGTGGGATCGAGCTAACGAACCGGTTCGTGGTGCTAACGTTTTTGGCCTCGTTGCTGTTGGCGTTGACGCTATTGGTGTCTCGCTATGCCTACAGCGCCGCAGTGGCCTACCTTCTAGTGCTTGTGTTTGTGTTCACGACTCTTCTGGCGCTTCTCGGGGGGCGCGCGTCGGGTCCACACTACTTCCTGCTTGCGGCAGGTGCGGTTGTCCCGATCTTTGTGGGTAGTCGCCGGCCGTATCTGACCGTTGCCATCGCCGCACTGGCAGCTACGGTGTTTCTTGTGGTCGAATTCACGATGCCATCCCTGGTCTACTCACACCTCGAGTGGCTGCCCCAGATACGGAATCCCTTTGTCGAGTCGCTGGACATTGATCTCGATGACAAGGTCTTCATTCTTTCAATGTTTGCGCTCGAGGCAATACTTGCCGGATCGACTTTCACGGCAACGCGAGTTGCTGAAAACGCGGAAGCCGCTCTAGAACGCGAGCACGCCCGCTCCGAAGCCCTGCTGCAAATGCTGCTTCCGCGTCCGATTGCGGCGCGTCTCAAGGAGACGCCGTCCGGCATCATCGCCGATGACTTCGAAAGCGTGACGATCCTGTTTGCCGATGTCGTGAATTTCACTCCGCGAGCGTCGACAAGACGTCCGGAAGAAGTTGTCAGGTTTCTCGACCGCATCTTTGGTGAGTTCGACGCGCTTGCCGAAAAGCACGGCCTCGAAAAAATCAAGACAATTGGTGATTGCTACATGGTCGCAGGAGGCATGCCAGTTAGCGGTGGCGATCACACCTCGGCGATTGCCGACATGGCTCTCGGAATGATCGAGGTTTCGCAGAAACTTGCGTCCGAGTTTGGGGAAGACGTTTCCGTCCGCATTGGCTTCCATTCCGGGCCGGCAGTAGCGGGCGTCATCGGGCGACGGAAGCCGTTCTATGACGTATGGGGCGACACCATCAACGTCGCGGCCCGTATGGAGTCGTCTGGATTGCCTGGACGGATCCAGATAACGCCGGAGGTCAAGGAAATCCTCGGAAAGCAATACCGCTTTGAGGAGCGAGGTATGGTCGACGTCAAGGGAAAGGGGCCGATGCTGCTGTATTTCCTCAATGGGCGGTCGGACAAGTGATCTTAAGTGCCGCCGTCCACGCTGGAGCCGACTGGACGGGAGTCAACTCCAAATAGATGGTGGGCCTTGCCGGAACCGGTGGAACCGCAATGGAGGCTTGTCTGTGCACTCGGCACTTTGGCACAGCTGCCACAGGAGCGTCGTCCGCGCGTGAACCTGACGGATCCGGGTCAACTTGCGGCGACCCGGCTCTCGGCGTCAAATGTCTGCTCCTCCGCTTTCGAGATGCTCACGAACGGCATCCAGATCGCTGCCGGCGGGCGCGAAGACGCGCCGGCCGGCAGGCAGAACGATCGCCGTCATTCCATCCGGCGGCTGCACGAGGTCACGCAGCAGAAGTGCCGCTTGCGTGCTCTCAGTTAGGTCGACAGGTGCAAGCTTCGCGCGCTTCTTCTGCGCCACGCCGAACTGCACGCGCCAGCGGAACAGCATGCCCGTGACGATCCCGTGCTTGCGCGCGACCTGCGAGACGCTGACACCAGGCTGGTCGCTCTCCAGCGCGATGGCATGCTTTTCTGCGTCGCTGAAGAAGCGCCGGGCAGGCTGCCGGCGGGTTCCCGGATCCGTCAAGCTCGATTCCGCCGCCGTTCCTCTAGCACTAGTGCCAACGACCGGACGGGCGGAGGGATGAAGATGCGCCCGCCAGTCGATTTCGACCTCACCCTCGTCCAGTCGGTCACACCATTTGCGCAGGCTCGTCGGCGAAAGGTGTAGCGCGGCGGCGTATTCGCGGATGCCCATGCCGCTCCAGTTCATCGCCTCGACATGCATCGGCCAGAACGCCTGGACAGCACGGTTGCGCACATCCGTGCTCACCGCAAAGCGCAGCCGGGCGCGCATGTTCTGCCGCTTCGCTCGCGCTTCCAAGCGCTTCTGACGGCGCAATTCCGCCTGATATTCCGCCTGCTTACGCGCCGCGTCGTTGCCGGCGAAGTCGGCGATCCGGCCGGGGGCCAGGCCCACGCCGCTGCGCGCGCATGGCAGGCCCGCAAGCTTCTGGGTGCACATCGATGAGCGGCGTGGCGACAAATGAAACGCATGGCGTCAGTGGTGTGATGGACGCCATCTGAGCTAAGGAGATCGGCCTCGGCGGATGAGGACCGATGCAGACCAGGAACGACGGAACGCACGTTATCCTGCCTGCGGCCGCGCCGATCGACAGACGGCCGGACCGCGCTCGATTGCCTGTGACGATGCTCCGTCAGACCGATGGAAAAGTGCGCCACGACGGTTCGAGCGCTGCACTCATGCAGCCGAAACACCCCGTCGCAGAGCGCGGAAGATTGCACGGCGCATTGGAACCCAACGTTCAAAAGCGGAATCGTAACGCAGAGAATAGACTCGTATATTATCGCAGCCGGAAGGAGTAACGACGATTGGCACGAAGTATCGCCGAACACAACCGATTAAGATGGCAGGATAAAAGGGCGCACTTTGCGCGCCGGCTGGACGGTTGTTTTTCAATGGGTTAGGAGATGATTTCGCAATGTGCGCATGTTTACTGCACATTGCTAGAATCGCGATTTCTCAGCAATTTCCGTAACTTAGTGCAATGTGCGGGAGCTGTCCCGCACTTTGATGAGGGATGGGGCCGGGAAGGGGGCGTGGTCAGAGACGGCGCTGAGACAGCCTCTCGTCGGCAGTAACGAGGTGGTGGATATTAAACGTCGGAACCACCTCGACCTGGCCCGCGGTAGCTCGCCATGGGCGACCGATCCGGCTGCCGGGAGAGAGGCTTCACTAAGGCCCGATAGTCGACGTCGCCAGCGTCGGCCGTAGGATGGCGGCCGAGCGCTGGCTTGTCGGCTGGCGCAATCCTCCGCACTGCGGATGCATAGGCTTCACGGTCCCGATGGAAAGCCGCAGGTAGCGACACGTCCGCCACCAAATCCAAGCGACCCACCGGAGGGGTTCGTCTGGCCCGGCATCCGCCGGCGCTGCTAGCCGAGCAGCCATGCTGGCCCGCGCTGCCAAGCGGCGCTGCATGCTGACACGAATGTGCGAACCGTCGTGTTACGGTCTAATCGGTTTACGTCGCTGGCCTGGTCCATCAAAGCAAATGGGAAAGGTCGCCACGTCTAGATCAACCGCCGCGCCTTGCTCCTCTACTCTGGCAGCGCAGTCGTAGCCTCGACAGCTGTGGCAACGGCGCTCGGTACTTTGCCGCCAGGTCGAGGCAGAGGGCCATCCGATGTTTGCGAGCGCAGATTGAGGCGCACAAGCTAGCTTATGCTGCGTTCGGCAAGCCGTGCATGATATGATGGCAGCAGCGAATCCGACCGAGCCAGCGGGGAGGAGGAAGGGCGCTGCTCGCCGTCTGCGGCTACCCTGCCGTGGGGGAGGCGGATCGCCTAGCCAAGGCTCGGTATCATTTAGAGATCGAGGCGCGCGGTGAGTTCGACTTGGGAGTGTATATGCAGGCTGTACTCCGTTCTACGATGTGGAGGGGATCGGGCGACCGAGGCGCGGTCGGTCCACTGAATGGCTGGTATGCGCCTCAAGTCGGCCGTTCAAAGCTCCTTTGCCGTTGCCCGAAAGCCGACGTCAGCCATGGGAGCTAAGGTCGACGTGGCATCTCCTTTCGATCAAATAGTTCTCTTTTTGGCCAATGGTGGTCGACGGAGATATATATGATGGGACTTTCCCGGTGTGATCCTGCGGTGCAGGACCGATGGCCGTCCGATTCTTCCTCGATCGAGAAGGCCGCACGACTGGCTCGATGGGCTAATTCTAGAGCTCTCGTACAAGGCGCATGAAGTTGCCGCCCACACGGACGGTTTGTTCCGGCTGACCCGACGAAGCAGGACCTCGATGAGCTCTGCCACTTGTCCTGGAACCGAGCTGATGGTCTTGCCCTCGGGATGTTCCCTCTTCGGCCAGAAATGCGGATTGCTGGCGATGATGTCTTCGATGCTTTCCATCTCGACCGGGAATGCATAGTCGAGACCGATGCCGACAGGCGCGGGCCAGCGAGATCGATGAGATATTCGACGTGGTCAGCCAACCGTTCGGAATCTGTGCGCCGCTCGCCGGCATCCGCTGTTCAGCTAAGAATGAGGCCGGCTAGGAGAAGCGGCAGCGGAGAGAAGCGGCAGCGACTGGTTCCACGGGTGGCGGAACTGGCCCGAATGTCGTGCAAAGGCTACGCCGCCCGCGGTATCCGCGACGTGAACGTCGGCCTGGTGATCGACACGCTGGTGCCGCCGGCGTCGCTGATGATCTCCACCTTGGCCTCGAGCTGCTTGACCAGTGCCTCGACAATGGCGGTTCCGAGGCCCCCGCTTGGCGGCTCGCCGGCGGCCTTGCCGGCTCCATTGTCCGAAACCGTCAGCTTCCAGTCGCTGCCATCGGTCTCGTAGGTGACCTGGATCAACGCCTTGGCCTTCTCCAAAGGGAAGGCATATTTGATCGCGTTGAGGACAAGCTCGGTGACGATCAGGCCGAGGCTCACCGCCTTCTGCGAGTCTATCCTGCCGCCCTGCGCCGACAGTGGCGACAGTGGGCAATGAGGTGTGCGGATGGACGTTGGCAGCGGACAAAATGCCCGCCAGCCCGGGCTCCGACGGTTGAATGCCCTTTCGACGATTTGCCACCACCCGATGTCTCCCTGCCAGCCGCCATGATCGGGTATATTTAGCTGGCGTGCAACGTGCGCGGCTTAACGCGCTGTTAACTGGCCAGCAGGCTGGCACGTTGTCGTCATGCGCCGGTTCGATTCAATTCGCGACAGGTGCCTGGCAAACCGATAGAAAGAAAATCAAGGGGAAACGGCCCCTGGATTGGCCTCGAAGCCTATGTTCCACCCCATTGCGAATATCGAAGACGCGCAGACGCTGGCGCAGGCCATCGTCAATACGATCGTCGAACCCTTCCTCGTGCTCGACGAGAACTTTCGCGTGCTGGCGGCCAGCCGCTCCTTCTATCAGACCTTCAGGGTCGACCCCGAACAGACGCACGGCTCGCTGCTCTACGCGTTGGGCGACGGCCAGTGGGACATTCCAGCGCTTCACCTGCTCTTGGAGACGATCATTCCCGAGAAGACCGCCATGGACGGCTTCGAGGTCGAGCACGATTTCCCCAATATCGGCCAGCGCACGATGCTGCTCAACGCGCGAAAGGTCCTTTACGATCACAGTTCAGCCGCGACCATCCTGCTCGCCTTCAATGACATCACGGCGCGCCGCGCCATCGAGAGGGAAAAGGAAGAGCTTCTCGGCCGCACCGAAGACCTGCTGCGGCAGAAGGAGGTGCTGCTGCGCGAGATGGAGCACCGGGTGGCCAACAGCCTGCAGATCATCGCCAGCATCCTGTTGCTGAAAGCCCGCTCCGTCGCCTCGGAGGAAACTCGCCAGCATCTGAAAGATGCCCATCAGCGGGTGCTGTCGGTCGCCGAAGTGCAGCGCCACCTCCACACCTCCACCGGCATCGAGGAGATCGACGTCGTCTCGTATCTGTCGAAGCTGTGCAGCAGCCTGGCCTCGTCGATGGTCGGTGAAGACCAGCCGATCAAGGTCAACGTCACGTGACGATGGTGGCGGCGCTGTATTTCGGGCGCGAAGTGTTCCTGCCGATCGCCATTGCGCTGCTTTTGACGTTCGCGCTTGCGCCCATGGTATCGGCTCTGAAGCGGGTCGGCATTCCCCGCCTTCCCGCTGTCATCGTCAGTGTGCTCGGTGCCTTCGCGGCACTCGCTCTGTTCTCCTTTATTGCTGCATCGCAGGTTAGTGAGCTGGCGCAGAACCTCCCGGCCTACCAGACAAACATCCTGACCAAGGTCCGCTCGCTCAAGGAAACCGGAGCAGGAGGAGGGATCATTGCCAGGTTGAGCCAGGTGATTGAGCGAGTCGGCCAGGAGATCGACCTCCAGGAACCGTCGCCGCCTGCCGCCGACACGCCGAGGCGACAGCCCGTGCCTGTCGAGATCATCGCGCGAGAACGGCCGCTCGAGTTCCTGCAGAACTTCATCGGCCCGTTGATCAGCCCGCTGGCCTCGGCAGGTCTGATCATCGTTGTCGTCATCTTCATGCTGCTGGAGCGCGAGGATCTGCGCGATCGTTTCATCCGCCTCGTCGGCTATGGCGATCTGCACCGCACGACCCAGGCGCTGCAGGATGCCGGCAAACGCATCGGCCGATATCTGCTCATGCAATTGGTCGTGAACATCGTCTATGCCGTACCGATTACGTTCGGGCTTTGGGTTCTGGGCATACCCAATGCGGTGCTGTGGGGGTTGCTGGCGCTGGCACTGCGCTTCGTTCCCTATATTGGTCCGGTCATCGGCGCGCTCTTGCCTCTGTTCCTGGCGCTGGCGGTGGCGCCTGGCTGGTCGCTGGTGCTGTGGACCGCCGCCTTGTTCGTGGCGATGGAGATGATCACCGGCAACGTCGTCGAACCCTGGCTTTACGGCTCGCGGACTGGGCTCTCGCCACTGGCCATCATTGTCGCGGCGATCTTCTGGACCTGGCTGTGGGGCCCGCTCGGCCTGGTCCTGTCGACGCCGCTGACGGTCTGCCTCGTGGTGCTCGGCAGACACGTGCCGCAGTTCGAGTTCCTCGATGTGCTGTTCGGCAACGAGCCGGTGCTCGAACCCCATGCCCGGCTCTACCAGCGGCTGCTGGCCGGCGATCCCGAGGAAGCCACCGACCACGCCGAGGAGATCCTGGAGGAGAAGTATCTGGTCGAGTTCTACGACAAGGTCGCCATTCCGGCGCTTCTGCTCGGCGAGCAGGACCGAATCCGCGGCGTGATGGGCGAGCAGCAAATGCGCCAGGTGGCGGCCAGTGCGCAGACGCTGGTGGCAAACCTCGACGACAGCGCAAAGGAGGAAGCTGACGAGGACGATGACCCGGCCGTGGCCGGGGACGCTAGCGCCGATGCGGGAAAAAGCAGGGAGGCGGCAAAAGAGGCGGAAGGAGAGGGCGAGAACGAGCCCGAACTGCCTGATGGTGCCGAAATGTCGGTGCTTTGCGCCGGCGGGCGCGGCGAACTCGACGATGCCGCCGCCGCCATGCTGGCTCAGGTGCTCGAGGTCCAGGGGGCGACGGTTTCGAAGACGAGCTTTGCCGATAATATGGAACCGGCGAGCATTCGCCTCCTTGAGCTCGACGCTGTCGACACCGTCGTGGTCGGATTCCTCAACCGCGATTCCGTAAAGCACGCCCGTTTCCTGGTTCGTCGGCTAAAGCGCGCCAAGCCGGCTCTACGGGTAGGCATCGTGTTCTGGTCCGAGCCCGGCAGCGACGAAAAGGACACAGCAGCCAGGATGGCCAATGACATCAATGCCGATTTCGTGGCGCATAGCATGGTCGATGCAGTGCGTGGCGCGCTGTCCAGCGAGCCGCCCGTCGCGCTCAAGCTCGCAGCCAAGCGTCGCCTGCGCCGGCGGCCGTCGGTCGCGAAGAAAGCGCCGCTTGCGGTTGCAAGCTGAGGCCGCCGGCGCCCTCACGTCCAGAAATGCATCGATCATCATAAGGCGCTACGGCGGCGATGTTGAGATGGCAGAGTTGTCTTGGGGCCTTCAGCCCAGCGAAGTTGGAGGCAGGCCGCTCACCGGCGGCCGTTGCCTGCCGGCACGTGCGTGGTTTCGCAGCCGCGCGAAACATATGCACAGGCGATGCTCGCATTTTGAACGCTATCGAAGTCGAAATGGAGTATTGCGAATACACGCCCAAGAATGCAGAGGAACGCGTGACGAGGCGGCCGAAGCGCCTGGCGTTGCAGTCTTGAAGGGATAGGTGATACCCCTCTGACCCATGAACGGCGAGTACCCTATCGCTCGACTCGATCAGTTCAATCGCCCGTGGTTCATCATACCGATGCGAGGTGATATGCAGTGCTCGATTGCCCTCGTCTTTAGTCCTCGGAAGGCATGGGAATTGTGGTCGGTCCGCGCGATCGATTCTGCGAGGTCGGCGGTAAGGAATTCGATGCCGCCGCCGTGCGGTGCCACAATGGCGACCAAACCGCCTGCGCCTTGCGGTCTTAGGATGCGATCGCCCGCAAAAAAATATCAGCCGCTATCGTGCAGTGGGAAACACGGGTAGGCAGTCATGGCGTTCAAGCTCTCCGTTCATCCCGTGCAATACGGCGACACCGACGTGTCACTTGCCGGAGCTTGCATTCTTTCGGGACGAGAGCGCAGCCATTCCGACTAATCTTGATCATTGGACGTGCCTAGTAGCGCAGTCTCAGCCTTGAATCGACCGGTGACTTGGCCCGATGCCCTCATCGCTGAAATTACTTCGCTTGCCACATGGGCCGATGATGTTTGCCAGCGGCAGAATGCGGCTAGGTCGATCTAGCCGCGATGCCGGGCGGCGATGCGATATTTGAGGCTCCACGCCGCCCGGCATCGGTCACATTCAGTCCTATGACGGTTGATTTCTCATGCGCGCCTGTTGAACGTTCCGCATCGAATGCCTCTTTCCCCTTTCTGGCCCACAGTTCCCGCGCCCGTCCACCGTCCTCGCTGTTGAGCTTTTCGGCCATCCAAATCATGGCGCCGTAGATGGTGGCGCGGTCGTCGCCGGTTTGGTCCACGATCCGGGCCTTGACGACGAGACCGTCAAGTTCGATGAGCTGCCGTGTACGCTTGCGACGCTCGACCTGCCAGGTGCGCATATCATGCCGAGCCAGAGCTGCTTGCCGGCGATTGTGTGCTGCCCGGTTGTGCCGAAGCGCTGCGAGGGTTGCGCTCAGATGCCGGAGCAGTTCGCCGTGAGCCGCTCGCGAAAAACATCACTCCACGCTTGGCCCATGCCTCACGCTTTGCGATGTCTTTCGTCTCAGTGATTGCGACCAGTGCCCCGGCCAGTTCGTCAGTGCTGCGCTGATCGGCGCCTGGGCGGCAACGCGGCCGACCGCGAAGGTGATCAGTGCCATTCCCGGCCTCGCCAAGCGCATGTGGCGGGAGCGGCACATGGTGCAGCCGAACAACCCGCCCCACGTCGTACCGATGCGGAGGCGCGCATGAGCGCCTATCGCTCAACGTCGGTATGGATCGAGCAGGCCTTGGCTTGCCTCGCCGAAGCCGTCGAGCGGATGCCAGACGATCGTTTCCTGGCCGAGCACCTAGCCGCGCACAATGAGCCGCGCTCGCCATCCGTCGATATGGTCGCCACGGTTTTGGAACGTGAATGGTGGCGCCGATTTCCGGAAGGCCGGGACGAATGAGGGTCGTCCTACATATTGCTGCAACGCGGCGCCGGCGGTCTCGGCTTGTGCGGTGTCGTCTGGCGCGTCGGCCAGTCTGCGCCGGAGCGACTTGCCAAAGAGTTGGCGATTGGCTTGATTGGAATGGTTGGCGTGGCAGCCTGCCGCTTCACCAAAGCTGCAGACATCTTGGCCACAAGGTCTCTAACTTCCATAGGCGTCTCCTCCCGAGAAACGCCCGCCCGCAATTTATCGATAGCACAGTCGCCAGCCCGCCAGCGTTAAAGTTTGACATGGCGGCAGATGACCGGGGGGCGAGGTCCACAATCCATGCAGCGTCACCGGTGGGCACCGCGGTGATTTCCGGCGGACCGGAGGAATGAGACGCCGGCCAGCTTCAACCTACGCGAAGTCATTCATTGCTGTTGGGGGGATCCATCAAGCGGTCCGTGGCCTCGACCAGAAACCGCATCCTTCTGCGGAGCGCAATATTCGCGGCCAGCATTTCTTCTGTTCGTTTAAGCGCGATCTCAGTCCGGTTGATGCGCTGCTTTGCGCTGGCTACTTCCGACGTCAAAATATCGGCAGTCGTCGCGTGGCGGTGGTGCTCGATGCTGTTATCCATGATTTGGTAACTCATTGCGGACCGGTTCGTTCCGTGAGGAGGGGGTACGGGTCTACCGCTCCGTCACGACCTGGCCATAGACCGAAGTTGACTTGGTGCTCACATGCCGAGCGTTTGCGTGCTTCCGACAGGTCGAGCAGCCTCAGCGAACAACTCCGCCGCTGCCTGGACCTTGCCGGCTGCGTCGTCGACCTTGTCGAAGCGCATCAACATTCGATCATGAAGCATCGTCAATCGCGCGGCATGGTAGAGCCCGCTACTTTTCCGACCGTCCGAGTCCAAAGGCTGAAACAGCATCGTCATGGCGAAACCTCTCCCTCCGACGCCCGGCACTCGCAACCGCAAGGCCGGGCCGTAGGCCTGCGATCAGTAGTCGCTGTTGTCGTTCTGGATGACCACGTGACGGTGACGATGGAGAGGACGATCGACCGAGCCGGTGATCATCACGGAGCGATGATGCCTCCGGCCCTGATCATAGAACGCCACCTGACCATGATGGCGGCGATGGAGACGATGTCCGTCCCGATTGTAGATGACAGCGTTGTCATCGTTCCAGTGGTGACGGTGATGTCGGTGGGTCTGGATGACGACGTCCTGTGCGGATGCGACCGCAGGTGCTGCCAGGGAAAGCGCCAAGGCGCCAAGAATGATTGCGGTTTTCATTCCGAATTTCTCCAAGAAACTGAGACGCCCTTCGCTGAATAAACTTTGGGCAACGACTTTCGTTCCGCGGCCGGCGCAGCCGCTAAGTGCCAGAATGGCGGCCAGATAAAGCAGCACTCCCAGTCTGGCCACCCTGGGCATCAGATTGGCGCCGGATTGATCCCGGCAGCCCTAAGCCGCGCACCGAGCTTTGCTCGAGTTCCACATGCAGCCTTGTCACCGCCGATGCATTTGTTATTCGCATCTGACCAGTCGAGCAGAGCCGTGTTGATCCAACTACCGGGTGCGCGCTGGATCCCATAGGGGGTAGGTGTCGCACCGGAAGCAACGGCTGTTGCAGCCGCGGCGCCTTGGCCGTGCGGCGCGCGCTTCCAACCGCTGATGATCAGGCAGTTCTTCATGTATTGGTCTTCAGCAGCCAAGTTGCCCAGGGCATTGCCGATTCCCGCTCCCGCAACAAAGGCTGGTGATCCGATCGCAAGATAGCCTTGGTCTACTGATCCTTTTCGCATCTCACACTGAGCATGTGCAACGTCGAAACTAGGTCCGTATCCAATTTGCATGTAGTCGGCTTGATTGCTTGTTTGGCAGCCAAACAGCGGTACAATGGCAGCGAGTGCCATCAACGTTTTTTTTTCATCCCCCAGCCCTCCCAAGGCCTTTAGATCAGCATCTCCTAAAGTGATTATTTCCGCAAGGGATGGCCGTTGTTGTGGTGAATTACCGTCGGTCAAGGGCCTGAAAGGGATTATTTGAAGCCACAAGAGATATACCCGGTTATCATTTCCTGCATCGGCGACCAAGATCTGACAGACACCGGCTTGCTGGATGGCTTTCGTATAAGCCGCGACTTATGCAATATCCGCCACGTTCTCCCAAGCGAGGCGCGGCATGCCGGCACGGACAGACCCTCTTCCTCGCGATATCCCCTCCGGCATGGTCGTCGATCCTCGCGTGAAAGCGCTGTGCCAGGAATTCGACGTCAGAATTGTCAGCAAATCGGCCTACCGCTTCCGGGAGAGACCCGAGCCGTCCCACGATCCGGCGGATCATCGATCGCCACGGCGTCGAGCATGCTCGCCTCGTCATGTGCATCCTTGCTGAAGGGCAGGGCAACAGCCCCCTGATAGACGAAACCTCCCTGACGGCGATCTCTGACCTGCTGCGCGCCTGTCCCGACCTGGTCGAGCAACACACCACGGCGCTGCTTGAGATGTTCGATCTGATCCCGCTCGGGCCAATGATGGCGCTTGCCCATGAGCTCCGCGGCATCGTTCACCAGGGCCATGCGCTCGCGGGCATGATTTACATGATGGCGCGGCAGCGGCAGGGCGGCGCCCCACACGTCGACAATCGCATCCGAGCGAGCGAGGCCGCAAAGGGTCGATCAACTGGTGCTCGGCTCTCCGAAGATCGCAAGCTGGCGATCGGGCGCCAGTTGCTTGAGTCAAAGGCATCATTGCCGCGTGGTCATTTCGGGCCTTGGCTGGACAAGCAGGAAGGTCTTTCCCGCCATATGGCGCATCAGTGTATGGCACTGGCGAGGGCAAGGCAGGGCGATTGTTGACGCGCTTCGAGCGAACAACACACGCAGTCACTTCTTGCAATCTGGAAGCTTCTTCAAGGCATCGTTCGCTTCCGCTTCGGTCTTATATGTGGCCTTCGTAAGCTCTTTGACGAGGGTTCCGTCTGGCTTCTTTGTCACCACCTCGCACTGCTTCGAAACGGCATCCTTTGCGGCCCAATATTGGGTAGTGTCTGCAAATGCGGAGGCTGGAAATTGAATGAGCAGCGCTATAGTTGTTGCGATTTGGCGTACCATTTTTGTACTCCCTTTGGATCAAATATTAGAACGTGCGGCTTTGGGCTCTGTTCCCTTGAAGCACCCTGCGTTCACGCTCGCCACAGGCGGGCGCCAGGACGTGCGGGCGCTCCGGCGCTGAGGACAGCAGGCTGGCATCGATGTGCGCTGGCGATATGCCCAAGGCCATTTTAGCAAAGTCTGAAACAAAAGCGGGTCGAAACCGTTTGCAAGGTGCCAGACCGCACACCCTCTGGCACCTTCAGACCCTCCCGCCGGCTTCGGCTGGCGGGCTCTTTTGGACGTTCCATGCCGTCGACCTCGATACGCAAGTTTGACTATGACCCGAACACCAGGATTCTCTCAGTCTGGTTTGTCGCGAGCGGGAAGCATTACGAGTTCTTGGACGTACCGCTTGAGAGCTTTACCGCGTTCAAATCTGCCTTCGCCAAAGGCCGCTATTTCAACGAGCGCATCCGCAGATCGCCATGCCTCAAAAGACCCTCGCCGAAACTCTGGCCGACCGCGAAACGGTCTACGTCAATTGCGGACATCCCATATGCTGCAAGTCGACCAGGCTCGACGTCGCGGCGCTTATCGATCGGCTCGGGCCTGGTCACGGCTCGATGCACGACGATCTGGTCGGGGTCTTTGGTTGCTCGCATTGCAAGGCCACCAGCGAGTTTCCTGGTAGCCCTTGTCGAGCAGGTGCATGGTCAGGATTTTCTCGACCATCGACGACACCGACCGCATGTCGTCTTTGGCGAGGCCAAAGGCAGAGGGCTTTTCATATCGGTTGGTCAAGTCTACACCATCGGTCGGGCGAAAACGCTGGTGGGGCGCCATGAAACCGATCGCGATGGCAATTCCGTTACTCTTGCTCGTGGTGCAGGCTCAAGCGCAAGAGCGCAGGGATATCGCCGGCCTGAGTTGCGCCGAAGTTCAGGCACTACTGAAGCAGGACGGCACCACCGTCATTCGCTACCGCTCCATATTCAACCTCAGCCTGACGCGCTACGACCTCTATGTCAGCGGGCAGAAGCAATGCGGTCCTGGCGAGGTGGCTACTGGCGCAGGCGTGCCGACGACCGACACAGATTATTGCCCGGTCCATAAATGCATTGCGAGCAATCTCTTCGTGGCAAGGTAGCCGGCCAGGTCGAGCCAATGATCGCCGAAAGGTGGCCGGGCTTTTCTTTGACAAATTAGCTGCTAAAGCAACAGGCTGAAGGCGCCCAGGCCGGCCACCAGGAGCGAAGCAGCCATGCCGACCATATCCCGTTGCCGATAGCGCCAAACGGCGCTGGCGAGCATCAGGACGGTCACGGCGACAATGTAGAGGGTGACCAAACTCACGGCTTCCTCAGCCTCACGCGACCGGGTTGAACAATATCGAAAGCGGGAGCACTGATCCCAAGGCATCGACGCTCAAAGCGATCCAGTCGGCCCTCGAATCGGCCGGCGTCGAGTTCATCCCCGAGGACGGCGCCGGCGCTGGCGTCGACAAGCCCGCCTGCTTCGCGAGATCGGCTTGGGTCAGTCCAAGCATGGCGCGGGCACCACGGATTTGCTGAGTCCGCTTGATATTTTCTCAATCGGAGTAAACACAATGCCGAACACCCATGTTCCGGCGGCCGGCGAAGCTATGCCCGCTACCAACCTGAACCGCCGCCTCCTATTGGGCGGGCTAACTGCCGCCGCGGCTCTTGCCGCAACGCCGATGGCGCATGCCGGCGTAAACAAGCGCCAGGCCGACCCGCTCGCCGAAGCGATCGCCAAATATCGTGCCGGCATGGTGGCATTCGCCGCGATCCCGAGCGACGACATCACCTTCGAAAACGAGGAAGCGCACGTGATGGCCACCTATGGCCCGGCACACGACCGGCTCTGGAGTAACTGCCCGCCGGCGATCAGTCTTCGCGGTGTGGCGGAGGCGATCCGCTTTACGATCGAGTCGCAGTCGATTTGCTGCTCGAGCTCGGAGAACACGCTAGAGGCCGCGCTGGCCTTCCTCGAGCGGGAGCACGGCCTATGACCGACGAGGGAGACGCCAAGCTGCTGCGCCGTGTGGCCGAGTTCAAAGCCGCGGACGATCGGCGGCGACATGCTACCGCAAGGACTGCGGACATCGAGGCGGCAATCGACCGTCTCGGATCGCGGGTTCGCAAGGCAGAGAAAAAGGAGGCCAAGAAGGCCGCGGCGGCGGTCCGCGCGTTCGATCGCGTCATGAAGACCCGGGCAAGCAGCCTGGAGGGTCTACTCGCGAAGGTGAAGGTACGGCGCCGCTGGAATACTGATGACGAGGCCAGCGAAGTCCAGATCCTCAAGAGCCTCGTCGCCGACATCAGGGCGATAGCAGGCGATGCATCATGAACGCCCACACGCCTGTCCTGAAGCCCTACGGCATGCCTGTAGACGTCGACCCGCGGCAATGGCGCCAGTCGGTCGAGCAGCGTCTCAACGACCTCCTGGACCGCGCCATGAGCCTCATCACCGCGCTCGACCTTATGGAGGTCGATTGCGATCTGGAGGAGACGACCGACGACGAGCCATCACTTGGCCAGTGTGACGACCGCGAGCAAGACGCCTGCGACGACGAGGAAGGCGGCGACGCCGAGCCGGACCACGATCGCGAACAATGGGGCGACGATCTGACTGATCAGTCCGTGCTGGTGCGGCTATGACGGGAAACATCGCCATCTACATGGAGAGAGCCGAGCGCCTCGAGTCCATCGTCCCGACGGTCGATCCCGCGAACGGCGATATGATCGTTGTGTATCGGACGGAAGACGCCAGCGGCGGGCGCTCGTTCCGCATGTCGCCCGAGTTGGGCGCGGAGTTCCGGTCCTATTTTGCCGAGATGATCCGCCAGAAGGCAAACTGATCAACGTGCAAATTGCATCTTGGCCCGCTGCCTCACGGTGGCGGGCTATCTGCTGGATATCGGAGCGGGAGATTGCTGTTACCAATGCCGAGATACTGACCAAGGAACAAGCGACAGTCGAAGGTAGCTTGGAGGCGTTCCCGGTGTCCGTCGTAATTGATGACTTCAAACCCAAATACGCATTGAGTGTCGTTCAAATCGCCCACACCCGAAAGATAGCTCTCAAGGGTATCCAACCGAGCGCGGTCGGCAAAGTGAACTCGCAGCGTCTGTGAACCTTTGGCCGGAATGACACTATCGCCCTCCTCGAGGTCGAGACGCAGGTTGCCGCTGAAAGCTGACTTAATCGCCCCTGCAAACTGGAATTCGCCACTTACCCTGCCGATCGACGCCGGCCGATTTCCCTCATTCTCGGCAAGGAAGCGCATGTACTCCTTCGTCGATGCCATTGGATGTATTGTTACGAAAGACGTTGCGAATCCGAACCAGTCGCGATGAGCGTAGACGGCCACCCCCCCCGCCAACAATGACGCCCAAACCGCCGATAGTCGCAACCATGGCGCCGAAGTATTGCTTGGCGTAGTCGAGTAGCTTCGCCGGCTTCGGCAGCCTTGGCATTCGATCCCCTCCCATGTCGCGTCCATGTCGCACGGACTAGCGGATAGTCGCAGGAAACCCTTGGAAATCAACGGCGCGGTTTGCAACATGACGCGACATGGCATCAGCCGCCGAGGTGCAATCCCGAGCACCTAAGTTGCTGATTTGTTTAAGAGAAATTTGGTAGCGGGAGAGCGCTACCGCCTTTCCCCCACTCGGAGAGCATGCGATATTTTCTAAAGTGTCGGGCGTGATGGGCGTGTCTCGGTGCTGCACAGACCGGCAGGGTATTGGAGAGTCTGGCCCGAAAAGCTATCACGACGCGAACGGCAGCTTTGCGCCGCACATCGGTCATTCGACCGTCGTTCCACAAATACAAAAGCGGTCGTTTGCTGCAGCAACCAACCGCCAAAAAAGATTTGGAACAGAGGGCCTACGATCAGCGCTGAGATCTCACTTATCTAAAACGTGCTCTGCTTGTTCAAGGCTTTCCTGACTACGAGCGTCGGAAGGGCAAGGCCAGTACTGACGGAATCTGCTGATAGTGGGGAAGGTTTGCGTCCGGAGAGACGCCCAGGTCCTGTGGTGCAAGGCCCGGATGGAAAACGAAGGTGCCAAAAATCTGGTCCCAAAGTGTCAGGGTTGCGCCGTAATTCTTGGCCTCATTCACGTCCGCAGAATGGTGGTAACGATGCACTTCCGGACCAACGAAGATGTAATTGGCCCATCCCAGGCGCAGATCAACGTTGAAATGGCTGATGATGCCATGAAAGGCATTGATAACGAGAAAGATCAGAACCGCGTCGGTTGAGTATCCCATGAGCCAGATCGGCAGAATGATCGCAAACGCCTGAACGAACACTGCGTTGAACGGATGCGAAACAGCGTGCATCAGCAGATAAAGCCGTTCCGGCAAGTGATGCGCAGCGTGGATACGCCAGAGCAACCCTCCCAGTGGCCCCCGCAGTTCATGCATGCCTCGGTGGATGTGATAATTCATGAACTCGAAGACGACGAACAGGACTGGCAATTGAATCCAGAACGGCCAATCACGTGCTGGGCCACCGGTTTTGCTGGAAATGGTGATCGTCAGCATCGCAAGTACCGCGGAGACCAATGCCACGGTCGCCCCGGACGATACGATATAGGCAAGGTCCGGCAACAGTGTTCGCCAGGTCATCGACCAGCGTTTCTGCATCGGCAACGTCAACTCGATAACCAGATAGGTCAGCAAGAGTGGCAGGGTGATCAATATCCAGGCGGGGCGCTCGTCCACGCCCATCGCCAGGAACCGGTTCAACGCGTAGATGACCCAGATCCACGAAACCGGGTACAATCCCCAGCGGATGAGCCGCCGAGTTATATTCTCGATACCCATGTTCGATCCTCCTTGAGTTTTCAGACAGGTGTCTGATAAGTTCGAGAGAGGTAACGGATTTGAGCAGAAGAACCAGATGAGCAGTCATCTTTCCGGACAGGTGCAGACCAATGTGTCCGATGATCCGCGCGCCGTGCGCACGCGCGCCACATTGAAGGAGGCCCTGATGCACTTGTTACAGCAGGGTGATTGGTCCGAAATCACTGCAAGCGCCATCTGCCGTCGAGCGGGCGTTGCGCGCTCCTCCTTTTACGAGCATTTCGACACCAAAGCTGACCTGCTGGACGAAATCTTTTCCGATATATTGGGTGACATAAAGCCTTCAACGCGGCCAAGCGAACCGTTGGCGACGCTGAACTGGCTGGTTTCGCACGTGGGCGCAGCACCGGACTTTTTTGCCGACGCAATGGCGGGCAAGCGTGGGGATGCTTTACTGCCCCGGTTTCGGGCGGCGCTTAAAGTGCGGCTCGAACTGGAGCTGTCTCTCCGCGGAGTGCAGGATGCCTCGGCAAAAGCTGCCTATATCATTGGCGGATCGATGTCCTACCTGGCGGAAGCAAAGGGCTCCAACGTGCGCGAGACGGTCCAAAAGATGGCAATGCGCTTGCTCGTATGACTGGATTGGAGTGTGACGCGGTGACTATTGCAACAGTGTTGTGCAAGCATGCGGCGCCACGTTAAACGGGGGCGTGCCTGTTGAGAAAATGTTTCCGGTTCTGACGGGTCTGATCAGTGCAGCAGCGGCCATGCATTGAAGCAAGTGCCGCGCGAGCCTCAGGCTCCGGCAGACATCGCACTCGGATCCATCCATACTTCTTCCCAGGCATGGCCTTCCGGATTAATGCGACCTCGGGCACAGCACCTGGCCCGGCCGCAACCGGGGCATGTCGACCTCAATCAGACTCAGAACTTCCGGTCCACCCGGCTGCGTGATGTCGATGGCCTTCATAGCACCTTGCCGCGTTCAAACAGAGAGCCGTCGGCGGCTGTCCGAGCGGACGCGCGTGGCAAACTACCGGCAAAGGCGTACTTCCGCGTGATTGCGCAGTTGCTAATATACTGATAGCTTTCAAGTTCTAGCGTTGATCGGTGCCCTCGTCGCACCGGTCATCTCTTTTAAGTCCGCTGTACACCATGGCGACCAAACGTTCGTAGCGCAGTTAGCGTCCGTATCCTCCAAAGGTACCATCAGAGATGAAAAGATTCATCACAGTGGCCGTCGCCTGCGTGGCATGTGCTGTCGCACAAGGCGCGCAAGCCAAAACGTCGATGAGCTGCAAGACGGTCAACAAAGCCCAAATCGCCGCGCTGTTCGATCGCTGGAACAACTCGCTGGAAACGCACGATGCGGCCAAGGTCACCGCTAATTATGCTCCTGATGCAGTGTTGCTGGCGACCGTTTCCAATCAACCGCGAACGGGTCCTGCCGCAATCAAGGATTATTTCGTCCATTTCCTCGAGCGCAATCCCCACGGCACCATCGATAGCCGCACGATCCATATTGGCTGCAACACGGCGTATGACGTCGGCACCTATACCTTCGCGCTTTCCGGAAGCACGTCAGGCACGACCGAGACCGTCAAGGCGCGCTACTCCTACATCTACGAATTGCGCAACGGAAAATGGCTCATCGTCCACCACCACTCCTCGGCGATGCCGGAGCCAGTGAAGTAGAAGCGATGTAAGTGCCATTACATTTCCATCGCAAATCGGGCGAGTGGCAGGGGGATCCTGTCATCAAAAGCTCCTCAGCACCGTGGCAATCTCCTTCCCGACGCGATCAAGTATGCGGGACAATGCCGCGTAAAAGGATTGTGCGCTTTCGTCCTTAGCCACCCTATGTCGTTCCTGCGTGCCGATCTTTGTCGCCGTCGCATCGTGACGGTGTTCTGGCATCGATCCGCGCGACATGCCGAAAACGCGCGATATCGTCGATCCCTACGAGCACATCGACCGCATCAAGGTGAAGACGCGGGATGTCCGATAAAGCTGCAGCGGTTGGGGGCAGATCACGTCGATGCCCGCAGGCGTCTGAAAGTCCGCTATTGAAATCCGAACCTCTAAGCGTCGGTCGGCTCGCGGCCCCGAGGCTGCCGGTCTGCAACGCGCCCATCTCGGCCATCCAGGACCCCGTAGCCGCTGCCTGGAAGCGGACAGCGAAGTTCAGTTCGAGGTTGTGTTAGAGCGGAAAGCCGGTTTTTCAGATCACCTCTCTTATTAGAGGCATCACGAAATAATAGGAGATCGATTTGGTTGCGGCGCGATCAAATGTCGGCCAGAGGAGGTCTCGTGGCGCATGAGAAAACGCTCCGTGGAGCCGATGATCGCGATTAACATCAGATTGATCACCAGATAGAGCACACCGGCAATAGCAAAGATCTCGAAGATGGCGAAGGTCTGGCTCATCAGCCGCTTGGCATAACCGGTTATTTCGAGCACCGTGATTGTCGAGGCAAGGCTGGTCCCCTTGACGACGAGGATTAGCTCATTGCCATAGGCTGGCAGCGCCTGGCGGATGGCGAGCGGAAACTCGATGCGCCGAAACCGCAGCATGCGCGACATGCCGCACGCCTGGGCCGCTTCGACGAGACCAACCGGAACCGACATCAGTCCGCCGCGCAGGATCTCAGATGTGTATGCAGCCGTGTTCAGCGCAAGCGCCAGAACTGCGCAGCGCGATCCGTCGCTGATCACCCACCACAAAGCCGCGCTGTCCTTTATCAGGGAAAGCTGGCCGAGCCCGTAATAGAACAGGAAAATCTGCACCAGCAGCGGCGTCCCACGAAAGACATTGGAATAATATTTGGCGAAGCCTGACAGGAAGCGGTTCGACGACAGCCGCATCAGCGCCAGTCCGAGGCCCAGATTGAAGCCGATCAGCACCGAAACGAACGTCAGTGCCGCGGTGACCAACAGGCCCTTGAGCAAGACAGGAACCGCAAGCTGGATGAGATCCATCATACTACTTTCTCGTCCTCACCCTGAGTAGGCGTTCGATGCCGTCGAACCCGGCCTGGCTGACGAGCGTAACGGCCAGATAAACCACAGCCGCGATCAGGTAGAAGATGAACGGGTGGCGGGTGGAATTTGCGCCAATGAAAGAAATGCGCATCAGCTCCTGAAGGCCGACCACCGAGACCAAAGCCGTGTCCTTGATCGTCGTCTGCCATACATTGTTGATGCCGGGCACTGCGATGCGCAGCATCTGCGGCGCGATGATGCGGCGAAATATCCGGCCACCAGACAGCCCGAGCGCGCGAGCGGCCTCGATATGCCCATCGGGGATCGCCCCCAGGGCCCCGCGCACGACCTCGGTCGAATAGGCGCCGGAGATCGCGCCAATGGCGATGACCGCGATGACGAACGCGTAGCCGCTCTCCGCGACGCCGGCATAGCCGAAGGCAGTCACAACCTTGGTCACGAATTCAACCGAACTGAAAAACAGGAGGTAGATGATCAGCAGTTCGGGCACGCCGCGCACCAGCGAGGTATAGGCATCAACGAGCAGTGAGAGCGGAAATATCCGGGCCCATTTGATCAGGCCACAGACAATGCCGATCACCAGCCCGGCGGCCATGCTGACAAGACCCACAAGGATCGTTATCGACGCGCCACGCAGGATGGCGGTCACCCAACCCGCTTCCCAAACCTGCCAGAGACCGAATTCCATCTGAGTTGACCTAGTGTCTGTCGTGCCAATGAGACGCATGCGCCGGGCTGTCCTGGCGCATGCGCGAATTCCAAGGCGTTATTTGCAGGGCCGGGAAATGTCCGTCTTGAACCATTTCTGGCTTGCCTTGCCGACCGAGCCATCCGCGATCAGCTCGCAAAGCGCCTTGTCGATCTTGGCCTTGAGTTCGGTGTTGTCCTGCGCGATGCCGACGCCGATGCCTTCACCAAGCGTCGGGTCGAAGGTGCTCTTGATCTCAACGCCGACCAGCTGGAAGTTCTTGCCATCGGGCTTGTCCAGAAAGTCCTGCAAGGCGGACTGATCCGCGAAAGCCGTGTCGATACGGCCGCTCGCCAGGTCGATCTGCATTTGGTCGAGCGTGTCATAGGTCTTCAGGTCGGCATTGGGCGCACGCTTCTCGAGGAAATGCGCGTGGGTGGTGCCAGCCTGCACGCCGACCTTCTTGGCGTCGAGCGACTTCAGCAGCGTGTCGACGTCGGTAATGGCGGCCAGATCAGAACCCTTGGCCGCGACGAACATGTTGGCTAGTTCGGCATAGCCGACGCTGAAATTGATCTCCTTCTTGCGATCGGCGGTGATCGACATGCCCGAGATGATGACGTCGAAGCGCTTGGCCTTCAGCGCCGGGATCAACCCATCGAAAGCCTGCACGACAAAATGGCACGTCACCGCAAGTTTGGTGCACAGCAACGCACCGACATCGGCATCGAAGCCGGTGACGTTGCCGTTGGCGTCGGACATGCTCCATGGCGGGTAGGCACCTTCTGTTCCGATGGACAATTCGCCTTCGGCCGCCAATGCGCTTCCCATGCTTCCCGCCAGACATGCGAGCAGCGTCAAGACTTTCAATTTCATGTCAGTTCCCCTTGTTGTTGGTCTTCATTGCCGTTGTCCGGTGCGAACCGGACGCTTCGAGAATGCGGGCTTCCCTCACAGTGTCCGCGCCAGGAATTGGCGCAGACGCTCCGAACGCGGGCTGCCGAACAGCTCCGCTGGCGCACCCTCTTCCTCCACCTTTCCCTGGTGGAGAAACAGAACTTTGTGGGAGACCTCGCGCGCGAACTGCATCTCATGCGTCACGAGGATCATGGTGTTGCCTTCCTCCGCCAGCTGACGGATCACCCGCAGCACCTCGCCGACCAACTCGGGATCGAGCGCCGATGTCGGTTCATCGAAGAGGATGACTTTGGGACGCATCGCGAGCGTGCGCGCGATCGCGGCGCGTTGCTGTTGGCCGCCTGATAACTGGCCCGGATAGTGGGCGTGCTTGTCGGCGAGCCCGACTTTCTTCAACAAGGCGTGCGCATGTTCGACGGCCTTGTCGCGAGGCTCCTTCAGCACGTGCCGGGGCGCTTCGACGATGTTCTCCACCACCGTCATGTGCGGCCACAGATTGAAGTTCTGGAAAACCATGCCGACGCGGGCACGGATGCGTTCGACCTGCGCCATATCGGCAGGCCCAAGACGGCCGTTCGACAGCGGCTTCATCTTGATGAGCTCACCGTCGATGGCGACCTTGCCGCCATCAGGCTGTTCCAGAAGATTGATGCAGCGCAGGAACGTGCTCTTGCCCGAGCCCGACGAGCCGATCATGGAAATGACTTCGCCGGCATGGGCGGTGAGGTTGACGCCCTTCAACACCAGAAGCGAGCCGAAGCTCTTGTGAAGCTCATCGATCTGCACGGCCGGCGTGGCGATGTTCGCCTCGTCGGCGGGCGCCGTATCGGCCGCCACGGCGGGAACGGCTGGCGGCATCTGTTCGCTGCTGAGGGCCTCGTCCTGGGTTACCTCGACAGTCCGTAGATCCGCCAGCGCCCGGTCGAAATAGCGCAGACTGTTGGACAGGCAGGTGCGCCGCCAGTCCGGATCATCCGGAATGAAGGCAGCGCGCAGCGTGTCCCGGATCCGCTTGCCCAGTGGCGAATCGAGTTTGCCGAACTGATACAGCCAATTGTCGGCCTGCACCGCCTCCATGACGGCGGGGCCGTCCAGCGTGCCGCATTCGACGACAAGTGGCAGCACACGCGCATTTGGCATCGCCTTGCGCACGGCGTCGGAGAGGTAGCCGGTCGCTGTCGCCGCGATGCCAGTGCCGGTCCTGGCGCCCGGGCCGGTCAGCACCGTGGCCAGCGCCGGCCCGAAGATGGATTTGCCCCAGCCAAGCCCGGCATGCTCGGAACTCGTCACCGAAAGCAGAGCCGGATAACCGTAAGGCCCTGCTCCGGTGTGCAGGTCGAAAACGATCGCCTGGCGTGCCGCGCCGGCAAAGGTCTTCAGGATTTCGTTTAATGTGCGGTTCGACCAGACTGGGCCGCCACCGCCGTAGAACATGCCGTCGGCGAACTCATACTGGCCGGCCTCGACGATCGCCGCCAGCCCGGCATGCCCAAGCCTCTTGCGCGCAACTGCGAGCTTCTCGTCGGCCGCTACCCGGTCCGGCCCTTCCCATTCGCGATAGGCCACGGCGTCGTGCAGGCCGGCATAACCGTTATTGACCGGAGTGCTCGAAGACCAGTCGATGAAGTTGCGGTTGAGGTCGACATTGTCTTCGTTGACGCGTCGAGACCACGCCGTACCCCAGGGATTGATGAGGTGGATGGCAAGGATCGCCGTGTCGTTGGGCAAGCGCCGCAGGTTGTTCTGGCCGAGCCAGGCGGTCTGGCAGGTCGAACCGAACGGACCCTCGACACCATGCGTGCCGGAGATGAGCACGGTCAGCTTGCGCGCATCGCGGCGGCCAAGCAGTGCCACATCCGTCGCCAGTGTCTCGCCATCCGGGCCGTTCAGCGGATGGACATATTCAGACAGTTCCGCGCCCGCCCGCTCAGCGGCCTCGCGAAATCCCTGACGCAGGGTGGCGAAATCAAAGGCATAGGCTGGTGCCGGCTCATCATGGCGCATGGTCGATCCCACGGGACGGCTGGCGGTTGCGGTCAATCCGTTCATTCCCTGTCGTTCCACCGTGGGGCTATTCATCGTTGTGATCGCTCGCGTTCTGAGGTGGCAATCGGCGCTCCTTGCCTGAAAGGGATGGCCTGGAGGACCGGACGAACCAGGCGTCGGAGGGAAGCACCTTGTCGGGGTTCATGATCGACCGATCGTCCAGCGCTCGTTTCACCCGTTCCATCGCGAAGAGCTTCGTCGGGTCAGCCGTCGCCAACAAGGAATGGATGCGTTTCGACCCAACACCGTGCTCGGCGGAAAAGGAACCGCCAATCTCCCTGAGTTGTTGATACAGGACGCCCTCGACAGCCTCCGCCATGTCAGACGCCAGCGGACCCTGACGATTGAGGATGATATGCAGGTTCCCATCGGCCAGATGCCCGAAGACATAGGGTGCCAGACCCGGTTCGATCGCCGCAAGACCGGGCAGGATTCTGTCTAGATAGGCAGGAATTTCCGACAACGGCACCGACACGTCGAAGGACGGCGCATGGGGATGGACGCGATAAAGCACGCTGGTGTCCTCGCGCAGCCGCCACAGGTCGTCTTCCTGCCGCCGCGAACCGGCAATGATGCCGGTGGCTTCGGGATAGCGTTCCATCACTTCCGAATAGATGCGCTCGAAATCCTCGCGCAACGCCTCTTCGCGCGCGCCGCCAAGCGACAGCAGCAGGAACAGCGGCTGATCGAGCGGCACGCTGGGTTCGGACCATTCATGCGCGGCGGCGGCCAGGCTGAAATACGAGGTCCACATCGCTTCCGCCGCGCGCAGATGCCCGGCATCCGATTCAAGCGCCAGACGAATGGTCTGCAGAGCCGCTTCAACCGACGGCAGGCCGAAAAGGGTGGTGGCGGTGGCTCGCGGCGAAGGGTCGAGCTTGACGACCACGCGGGTGACGATGCCAAGCGTGCCCTCGGCGCCGATGAAGAGATGCTTCAGATCGTAGCCGGCGGCATTCTTCACCACCCGGGTCAGATCGGAATAGACCGATCCGTCGGCCAGGACGGCCTCCAGACCAAGCACGCGGTGGCGCATGACACCGTTGCGAAAAGCCATCACGCCACCCGCATTCGTGGACACCATGCCGCCGATCGTCGCCGAGCCGCGCGCGGCAAGATCGATACCGGGCTCCAGCCGGCGCTCAAATGCGGCAGACTGCAAAGCTTCGAGGGTAACACCGGCACCGACGACCGCCACGCGTTCGACGGGATCGAGCCGCTCGATCCGGTTCATGCGTGCCAGAGAAAGAACGATCTCGCCCGGCCGCGAAACGCTGCCGCCGACCAGGCCGGTCCGCCCGCCCTGCGGCACGATGGGAATATCGTTCTGGCGGCAGATGCGCACCACCTCCGCGACATCGTCGGTCGATGAAGGCGCAACGATAATGCCGGCGCCGCAATCCATCTCGTTCGAATCAAGCTCGATCGTCCCGGCATCGTCACCAGTCCGCACATTCGACGCCCCGACGACATCGCGGATCGCGGCGACAACCGACAGCGGCACCGCTTGCTCGATGCAGTTCGTTTGGCTGGGAGATGCGAGGCCGCTCATCGCGCTGCCAATCCCTGAAGCGCTGTAATCAGCCGGTCGTTGTCAGCCGGCAAGCCAATGGTAGCGCGCAGATATTGCTCGTAGCCGGCTTCGCGCCACGCCTTGACGATGATCCCCTGCTTCAGGAGACCCGCGGCAAGGCTCGAACTGTCGCTCTTGCAGTCGAAGAAAAGGAAGTTTGTCTGCGACTGCGCAACCCCGAAGCCAAGGCCGGCAAGCGCGGCGGCGGTGCGCACGCGCTCGGTCCTGATGCGGCCCGCCGACGCCTTCCTCCAGCTTTCGTCGGCGAGTGCCGCGATGGCGGCGGTCTGCGCCGCCGCATTGACGTTGAACGGCGTCTTGGCGGCTGCGATCACTCTTGCCAGTTCGAGGCCGGAACAGACAGCATAGCCAACGCGTAGTCCCGCCAGGCCATAGGCCTTCGAAAATGTCCGCAGCACTACATGGTCGATGCCGCTGTCGCGCAGGGCCTCGATGCCGTCGGGCGCGCCGGGATCGGCGAATTCGAAATAGGCCTCGTCTAGGACAAGAAGCGTGCCGGGCCGCACGGCGGCGATCAGCCGTTGCAGGCTCGGATGGTCCAGACCCGGCCCGACCGGGTTCCAAGGCGAGGATATGAAAACGATCCGTGGCCCGGCGGTGATCGCGATCTCGAGGGCGGCAAGATCGAACCCCATTTCGGGTGTCATCGCAATCTTGATGACATCGGCACCGGCCGCCAGCGGCTCTATCTCATGCAGGCCGAAGCTCGGTACCGTGACGACTGAGGCGCCCGGCACCAGGACGGCGCGCGCGATGGCGGCGATCATCTCCTCGGAACCATTGCCAGCGACGATCAGGACGGGATCGACCGCCAGTTTTTCGCCAAGCGCCGACCGCAGTGCCGCGCAGGCCGGATCGGCATAGCGCCATGGCTCGAAGGATGAGGAGGCCAATGCGGCCATGACGGCGGGAGAACACCCCTCCGGGTTCTCGTTGCTGGCCAGCCGCGCGATGTCGTGGCGGCCACTCAGCGCCCGCGCCATCGCGATGTTCATGCCGGCATTGTAGGGCGGCAAGGCGGCGATATGCGGATTGAGCGGCAAGCTCGATGCTGGTTTGACCGACTGTTCCAAATTCCGACTTCCGTTTCCCCGCGCCCATGCGCGGCATCACGATTTTGTCAAATATCCAGGACGACTGATCCGCGCGGCTTGGAGCAGCACAGCAGCACTTCGCCTGCCCCAAGCTCGTCCAGCGGCTCTTCGAAATAGGCGACGTCGCCCGAGACCAGCCGCGACTTGCATGTGCCGCAGATCCCGGCTCGACAGCTGAATTCCGGCAACAGACCTTGATCCTCGGCAAAATCGAGCAGCGATGCCGCCGAGCCATCCCAGACAGCCGTCAGGCCCGACTTCTGGAATTCCACGGTTGTCGCTTCCCCTGCAGGCTCGATCCTTGCCGGCTGCGCCGGAACCGCGGGAATCTGCTCGGCATCAGGCTCGAGCACCGTCGCGGGGCCGAAGAATTCGTAGGCAATGCGATGCTTAGCCACGCCAAGCTCGCGCAGCACGGCGTAGATCGCCTTCATAAACGGCGGTGGACCACAAAGGTAGAAATCATAGTCATCAATCGGCAGCAGGCGCTGCAGCACGTCCCGCGAAATCATACCTTCGCTGTGGAAGCGCTGCTCGGCCTTGTCGCGCTCGGACGGGGACCGGTAGCAGTAGTGCGCGCTCAGGCCAAGCCGTGTGGCTACAAGGCCGGTAACCTCGTCGCGCAACGCATGCACGTCGCCGTTCTCGCAAGCGTGGATGAAGATGGCGCGGCGGTCCGGCATCGAAGCCAGCGCATGCAGCATCGACACCATCGGCGTCAGCCCGACACCGCCGCTGAGCAGCACGACCGGGCGGTTGCTGGCCTTGTCGAGCACGAAATCGCCGCGCGGCCCTTCGGCCTGAAGCACATCGCCCACCTCGATCCGGTCATGCAGGAAGCACGAGCTTACCCCGTCGGGCAGCCCCGGCGCGGGTGCTGCTTCACGCTTCACGCTGATCCGGTAGCGCGTGGTGTCTGGGGAACAGGAAACGCTGTAGTTGCGCAGCACATATCCCCTTTCGCCGGCTGCCTCCCGCGATGCCGGAATCCGGAACACCAGAAACTGGCCCGGCTCGAAGCCGCGCCAGTCTTGTGGGTTGACCGGCTCGATATGGAACGACGTGATGATGGCGCTTTCACGCACCTTCGCGACCACTTTCAGGTCGCGAAATCCGCTCCTTGCGATGGTGTCGCGAGCGGTGAATGCGTTCATTCGGCAGCCGCCAATTGCTGGCTCTCGCTGGCGATCAGCTTGGCCAGGTTGCGGCGAAAGCGCAGCGGCCCGACATCAATCTTGAGATCAAGATTGGGCGTGCGCTTGTTTGCCATGCCTTTGTGGACGGCATTGAGCACGGTACGGTCCTCGTCGAAGGCGCCGCGCACGGAGGTGGCGAACTGGCGCGAAACCTCCAGGTCATCGGGGGCGAAATTGCGCATCTGGAACCAATAATATTTCGTCTGGTTCTCATCGACCGGCGTCATGAAGTTATAGCTGTCCATGAGGAACACGTCCTCGTGGAGCGGCTTGCCCTCGCCGCCGGTACGGGCCGGTACGAAGATCGCCTTGATGATGGCGTTGGAGGGGTAGCGCACCTCGTAGTGCTGCTTGCGGTCGCAATTGCCGGAGAATTTGAGGAAGGGCGCATAGAAGGGCGCCGGCGCGGCATCAACAACCCAGCGCCACACGGTCACGCCGTTCGCGCCCACGGTGGTTTCGAGCGGCGCGTCCTCCATCGCCTGAACGCCGCCGAAGGAGGACTGGTGGACCCACGACACATGGGAAGGATCGAGCAGGTTGTCGGTCATGTAGAGATAATTGCAATCAAGCAACATAGACTCGCCGCGGTTGACACCCCAGGCAGGATCGCCCCAATGATCGACCTCGAAAATCAGCGCGGGGTCGGCCTTTTCGGCTTCGCCCATCCATATCCAGAGCAGGCCGTAACGTTCGGCAATCGGATAGGAACGAACGCATGCAACATGCGGTATCTTTTCCGCGCCCGGGACCCGAGTGCAGGTCCCCGTGCTGTCGAAGGTCAGCCCGTGATAGCCGCATTCGACAGTGTCGCCCTTGATGCGGCCCATGGACAGCGGCAACTTGCGGTGCGGACAGGCATCCTCGAGCGCCGCCACCACGCCATCGGTCCGGCGATAGAGGACAATATCCTCGCCAAGAATCCGGGTCGGCACCAGCCTGTCGGCGACCTCATGGTCCCATGCGGCAACGTACCAGCAGTTTCGAAGAAACATGGCGTCCTCCCGAGCTTGTGAACGCCTAAACGAATATCTTGCGGGCTCGGGACGACATAGGGCTTGCATCTGCGTTCTATTTTAGAAAAACTAAATCAAGCTGACCCCAGGATCGTTGCCCAGGTGAACAAGACGCCCCCGCTACGTGCGATACAGGCCTTCGAGGCTTTCGGCAGGCGTGGCAGCGTGACGGCGGCGGCCAACGAGCTCGGCGTCTCCGTCGGCGCGGTCAGCCAGCAGATACGCAAGGCCGAAGACGCCCTGGAGGCGAGGCTTTTGGAACGGCGCGGCAGAAGTGTCGCCCTTACCGCGCTGGGCCGCGTTTACCACGCAGCGGTTTCCGTCGGCTTCGAACACATTCGCGAGGCCCAAGATGTCATCGAACGGGCCCGCTCCGCGGACACTTTGACCATCTCCTGCCTGCCGTCGCTGGCCAGCAAATGGATCGGTCCGCAGCTCCTGGATTGGCAGCTCGACCACCCCGGCGCGACTGTGCGGCTGGTGGGCGCCGAGACAGAGCCCCGGCTGGACGCCGAACAGGTCGACTTCCGTATTTCCTACGGTACCAAATATCGTGACTTCGAGCACTACACCGAACTGTTCACCGATTGGGTGGTGCCGGCCTGCTCGCCGACGCTGCTGGCGAAACATCCAGTCGGCAAGCCCGCCGATATTCTCGATCTGCCGCTTCTCAGCATCGAATGGGCTCGCGACCACCGCTCGCCACCGACATGGGCGGAATGGGCCGAAAGCATCGGCGCGGTGCACCGCAGAACATCCGGCGAAGTAGCCTTTTCCTTGTCGAGCGCGGCGATCGATGCGGCGGCCAACGGAAGGGGTTTTGTGCTGGCGCAACTGTCAATGGCTGCCGACGATATCGCGTCGGGCAGGCTCGTCGCCCCGTTCGACAAGCGGATCAGGCTGCCGGAACCTTATTTCTTGGCTTGGGATCGGGCCATTCTGGAGAAGCCTTTTGGCCCTGAGTTGCGAGCCTGGATTGTTTCGATTTCCAAACGACTGGGCGCAACCTTAGCGGGATAGTCGAACACTGATCTGGAGACGCATATCGGGGTCTGGGCACGGATGGTTCGGCAGCCGAATCGCGCGCATCAGCGTCTTGAAGATCCAGACATTGTGGTCGGCTGACTGATATGCAGTAAACGACCGTTATACCGTCTTCGCGTCCGAACACGATGTTCGGAATCAAACGTCCGGATAACGTTATGCGCGAATGGCACAGTGACGACGGGCTACTTTGTCGAAACATCTTCGACCACGAAGCGCCTAGGTGCGCAGTCCCGTGGACTGCTTCAGTTTGCCCCAGAAATCTCGATCAAACTCCGCTTTTCGCGCTTCTTTCGCCGCTAGCGGTCGGTCGGCTCTCGGCCCCTTAGCAGACTAAAAGTCCGGCTTATCCGATCCCGACAACGCTTCGGAAACACTCCATCGCAGAACGGCTGTTGGTTGTGTCAGTTGTCGTCCAGTCGACGGGCGAGGCGCACGCCTGGTCCCCCTCCATTCTGTGAAATGAACTCGATTCCTGCGGCCTCGAAGGCGGCACGAATAGCCTGAAGCGTTTTGGATTTGAGATGATCGCCTTGTTCCAGACGGGTAATCGTTTGCGTTGCAACGCGCGCCACTTCGGCTAACTCACGTATGCCCCAGCCAAGAGCTGCTCGAGCCATCCTGCACTGGATTGGGTGTATTTCATCACGAGGTGATGATTCTTGTTGCCCGTTCACGTTCCAACCTGTAGTCTTTAACCGCACAAAAAACGGCCGGAAAAGGTGCTCGAACACCAATTCCGACCTAACCACAACCTTAGCTTCAGGGAGCTCGGATCATGGCTGATTCCGACAATATCACGCCTTTGTCATTCGTCACCCGCAGGAGGGTACTTGGTGCAACGGCGATTGCAATCTTAGGATGGGAAAGAAGTGCTTTAGCCGGAAAGGCGCCGGAAACAGTTGTACCTTCCGATCCCGCGCTGGCGATTGGGCGAGAATGGTACAACGCTCACAAACTGACCGAGCGCCTCTGCGATCAAAGTGCGCACATGGAACGCACGCTCGTGGAGGCCGTCGGCTACCCTGGCGCGACCGTCCAGTTGCCCGGTGGCGAGAATGTAACGATCCATTCCGTCGGGGCACTCCGCGAGTTGCTCGGCGCTGACCCCGACGCCGATGACGTTCGCGCCGAGGCAGAAGCCCGTTTGGCGACTCATCAAGTACGCTGGGATGCCGCCGCAAGGCGAATTGGCTATTCGTCTGTGACAGAGGCGGAAAGGAAGGCATCTGATCGAGCCGAAGAATTGCTCGAAGCCTTGGCTGCCGCACCTGCGACCTCCCTTACCGGCTTAGCGGCCAAATTGAATGCTGTGCTCCTTGAGAGCGAGGTGCGGGAAGGAGGCGCAGAGTTTCCCTGGCCGCAGATTCGCTCAGCGTTGGATGATGTCATGCGGCTGGGCCAAGCAGGCGCGCTCGCGTCGGCAGATCGAGACTGTTTTTCGTCCGCGCCCAGACCGACGGGACCCGGAAAGGGAAGGGTAGGGGTTTAGCCCTAGCCGTCCAAGGCGGCGGCGCGGAAAAGGCGGCTGAAGCGTACACATCGGCTACCTGATCCCAAGTCAGCGAACGGCGTAGCTCTTCGGGCAAGGTGAGTATAGGCTGCGACACTCCGGCTTCGGGCGCAGCATCTTCGCTGCTCAGCCCCGCGGCGATCGCCCTCCAGTATCTAATCTGTCCATCGCGCCCCGCCACAGGCGGCCGCTCTGGTGAAGGTAATGGCGCTCCTCCAGACCTTGCCGATCGCCGCTTTCGAATGCTCATCGCAACCTCCACTTCAGAGTGTTGCGACGACAGCGAGAAGAAGCTCTCCATCGCAGCGTTGTCCCAGCCGTTGCCCGACCGGCTCGTAGAACAGGTGATGCCGTGGTCGGCCATCAGTCGCTGGAACTGCTCGCTCGTATATTCGGCGGATTCACGCGTCGCTCAAGACCGAGCGGACAGCCCGCAAGGTCTACAGGACGAGAGATGATGACGCGAGGGCGGATGTGTTCGATTACATCGAGCGCTTCTATAACCCTCGGCGAAGGCACTCGACGCTGGGCTATCTGAGCCCTGTCGAGTTCGAGGAACAAGCTATGCTAGCTTAACCTCGTGTCCGAAAAACAGGCAGCAGACCAATCCAACTCGTACATCGAAAATCAACTTGATGGGCCGATTCTTGCAGTCCATAGATTTGCAATTGTCTTTGGTTGGGGCGAGGGTCAATCATGCAAACAGCAGCCGGATTGCTTGCAGCACTTGGCGACAGCATTGAGGTTCTTAAGGCCCATCTCGCAACAATGGACGAAGATAAGCTGGAAGCGCTATTGGCGGTCATGCCGTCAAAATCGATAGTCGGCAGTGCCGAGATGGTGATGCTCATTCATCTCTATCGGGAACTCCAAACCCGCCAGCCCGACAGTAACGTGCTGCCTTTTCCGGCTACCAAGCCATGGGGGTTGGAGCTAAATGGCCAACGGTAGCAAACGCCCGCCCGCAGCACCCCGATAAAAAATTCACGAAACTAAAAAGCCCCGGCGCACGGCGAGTGCACAAGGGCCTTTTTGTGGCATGTACGCGGTACCTAGCATGTCCGCTTATGAAATGTCGGCGCTGCCCAGCCGTAGAGGAAATGGCCGACACGGGTTGGCACTTTTTGGGTAGACGTGCCGGCCACTTAGGGCCCCCGCGTTGAATAGGCTATTGGCACATTAGCAATCCTGCAACTAAAGCCGAAAGGCTGCTAAGATGCCCTGCCGTAGCGGCGCTCAATTGCTTCGGCGATTCGCTCGCAAAGTAGCTCCCCCAGATCAAGTGTTAGGTGGAGATCGAGGCGATCGCCTGGTGCATTTACCACCGTAACTATGAACCGATGATCGGCATACTCGGCGCTGTCGAGAACGTCGTTGACGATGAAGGCCGTCGTGTCTGGTGCCACGGATTCGACTCCTTTGCACAACAATACATGGCATCTCGCCCCGAGTTCCAGCGGCTTATGCTTCGGTCGATCGTGCCAGATCACTTGCCGCAGATCGCGCATCTCGACTAACTGCCGCACACAGGGCGCTTATAGAAATTATAGGCATCGTGATCGGGCGGCGGCCACGCCGGGAACCAGGGATCGGGTTGCCGAGGTCTGAAAGCTTCGTCATGTCGGCTTGTCCATCAGTACAGTTTTCCGCTTCGCAGGTGAGTACGGCGTCACCATCCGCACGGTGTCCATGTTCACTGTTACAGGCACGCCAACATTCACCGTGACCAGATCACCATCGATGTGAGTAACGTCGCCGATAAGCTCGATTGGCTGACCCTTCTTCACGTTTGTAGTCCGGTCGACGATCGAGTGAGGAAATCCATAAGAGGTGATCGAGACGCTCACCCGGTCTTCGGTGACGCGCCTGCGCACAGCAGCAGCGATTGCGACCTCGTCGCCAACTTTAATGCCCTTCGCCATTCGCTGATTCTGGAGCGCAAGAACGCCCCGTCAATATAAGCGGAACATAATATATCCCAGCAGCTTGTTTCGGAATGGACGACCAGACGACGCCTGAAAAGATAGTGCCGACCCCGCCGCCACGATGGCAGAACAAAAGGGCATGTTCCCGTGGGTCGGCCCAATGGCGCAAAAGGACTGGCGCAAGCTGCGGTGTGTAAGAGAGTCCGCCGCTCCGCGCACGCCACTTCACCCTCTGAACGCCAGCGTTCCTCGTAAGGGCTCGCGACGGGCAGCGATTGCGTCGGCGCATCAATCGGCGTCGGGCGAGTTCCGCCACAGCTTCGAAAGATTGGATGCCAGAAGTTCGCGAAAGGAGAAGCGCATGGTGACGACGGTCAGCACGATGCGAACTGGTGATGCAACCAACCCCTCCGCCACCCGTTGGACGCCATGCCGTCGACCTCGATACGCAAGTTCGACTATGACCCGAACAACAGGGTTCTCTCGGTCTGGTTTGTAGCTAGCGGGAAGCATTACGAGTTCTTAGACGTACCGCTTGAGACCTTCACCGCGTTCAAATCCGCCTTTGCCAAGGGCCGCTATTTCAACGACCACGTCCGCAACCGCTACGCATTCCGGCTGGTGACATAGAGCTCCAACTCCAACGGCTCATGTTCGGGCTGATCGTGCCAAGCGACCTGGCGGAAGTCGCGCATGTCGAGTCGCTGGCCGCATACCGGGCAAATCATGAAATTGTCGCGCTCGTCAGCCGGACCGCCGCCGTGCTGCTTGCCAAGGATCGGCGGCCCAAGGTCGGATAGCTTGGTCATCTATTGCCCAGCGCTTTTGCTTCTCGTTCCAGCGTCTCCCGATCATTGCCGTACTTTTCGATGAGTTCCCTGACCTCCGGTATGGTGAGGCCAAATTTACTTGCGAAGTAGCCGACTTCATATTCCTGGCCGCCAGGCACCCGGTCGCGGAAATCACGTTTGCTCTTGTCGTCTGCCATGGGCATCGCCTCCTCTTTTCACACAACAGAAGAAGTTCGCCAAGGTTCCGCTCGCCGACTGGCGGTGTCCCCTCTAATGCACGCAGTAACGGTTGATTCAACCATTGCTGGTATAGTGTGGGATGTGGGTGGCGGCTCCGACAGTTCGGCGGGCACTGAATGCCGAAGCCGCCTGCGCAGTCCGGTTGGGGTTTGACCGCGCCGTCCTATTCTGGGACAGCGCGGTCAACGATTCGTTAAAATGTTCCGGAACTAATTAAGTGCGTGCTAATTGAATCGCGGTTCGCGAGTCAGTGCATGCGTTTGAAGTTCATCCCCCCGTTGATGCCGACCTTGGTGGAGAAGCCTCCAGAGGGCCATGATTGGATTCACGAGGTCAAGTTCGACGGCTACCGATCGCAGATGATCATCGATGACGACGGAACCAGGATCATCATTCTGGTCTTCCCTCACGTGATGGCTTTCCATCGACCGCGCTTTACAAGACGTAGGGAAAATAGGATTATTGTCCTCGGGCGGGCGACTCTCAAAAGGTGTCGCAATGGCTCACGACCGCCTCACCGACGGTTTTGTAAGGCCGCCAGGGTGTTGACTGGGATTGCAAGGTTCTTATGGGCGGAACCGTTCTCGATGCGAGGAAGACTTCGTTCCCGCCCGAACGTCGCTTCGCGCTAGTTTAAGTTTAGGTTAGACCCGGCGGAAGCCTGCACTTTCTGCGCGCTTCGTCGAGCGCCTTGGCTGCGTCCTTAACCACTTGGTGTTTCATGATCTTTGCCGCCGTATTGAGCACGCGGTCGATACAATCGTCGTCCTCGTCTGCGACGGCTACACCGATCATAGTCGCTGTGGCCAGGAGGATTGCAGCAGCTAGTTTCATAACATCCTCCTTTCGAGCGGCATCCATCAACCTAGAGCCGGGCTAATTCGTTTGGTTCACCCCGCGCCAGTTGAGCCGTTGCTTCGATTCTTATTGTTGGGCGCAAACCCTTAGCATCAGCTAACGCTCTTCAGCCAAAACTGGGGCCAACACCGGATTTCGGGCCGCCTTCTGTCGCCCAGAGACGCCGGCGGTTTCTTCGATATCACAGATATTCCGGACGTTCGAACCACAACGCATACTTGCTTGGCACGTCACGCGGAGCGTCTGTGTCTCAAAGACCAGAGTGATTTTATACGACTTGGTAACGGCCTGTTCAGCGCCAATGGCTACAGAAACTATATGACGCCGCGCACCAAGCGTATTCTGGGCAAATCAATAGTCGTGACGATAATTGCAGTCGTCGCGACCTTCGGCCTGTCGTTTACGGCCAGACTCGCATTGCAGATGCCGATCGACTGGCTGAGTTGGGTGGAATGTACGTTCATCCCCATTTTCATTGGTATGCCCGTCGCTTCCTACATCTTCAACCAGGCGGAAACGATCCAAGATACATGTGACAAGTTGGAGAAGTCGCATACGGCCCTGAAGGAGGCGCACGAGAGGCTGACCTTCGTAACGAGCCACGATCAAATGACGGGCCTCCTCAGCCGCGGTGAATTCATCGCAAGGATGGACCGAAGGCGCGACGAAGGAGAATACGACACGCTTCTCCTGATCGATCCGGATCACTTCTCCTCAGTCAATGACAAGCATGGACATTCCAAGGGTGACGAGACTTTGCTTCGGATTGCAAAGGCGCTCGTCTACACGACACGCCCCGGCGACTCCATCGGCCGCCTTGGTGGCGAAGAGTTCGGGGTCTTGCTGCGAGACGTGCGCAAAGAACGCGCGATTACAATCGCGGAGAACATTCGTCGGCATATCGAGGGGCTTCCCTGGATCAAAGGGCAACAAGACGGGGTGAGGGTGACTGTCAGCATCGGAGGTGCAGAAATCCCTCGCGATGCAGATCCTCAGGATGTCCTACGCGCTGCGGGGCGCTGCCTTTTTGAAGCGAAACAACGGGGGCGGAACCGCGTTTCGTTCGACCATCAGTCATCCTGGTCGCAAGGCTTGGCCGTTCATATCGCCGCATTGCGACCACTATAGACAGACGCGCGTCCTGCATGAGGTTCTGTTAAAAGCCATGCGGGAAGTCACCGGGAAGGAAGTCGAGTTCATCCGGTGGAACACCACAGGACCGGTTAAATCGCCTACGGCTGGATAGCGCCTACTTCCGTACGACCATTCCAGCAGATCGGCGTCAACGCCGCTTGGTTTCATTGTGTGACTTTCCGTCCCAACCAGCATACCATTTCCCTTGGTGGCTGCCGCGAAGGGACGAGCGAATATGGCCTTTACTGTCATCTGGTATGGACGACAGGGCATCGTCGCCAAGGAAATGTTCGACGCCGAGAAAACGGCAAAGGATCATGCAATTTCCATGTTTCAGACCCGGAAGGGCGACGATGGAATCGTGTCCGTTGAAATTCGCAAGGAAAACGGCACCGTCGTTTTTAGCCATGCGGAGAACTAGAAAATTGCCCGCCGACGGCGCGATGTGGGCAGGTGCAACCGCGACCGGAAGCCGACGTTCGGATAGCGTCTCGTGCCGCCCGACTCTCGCGAGCGAGGGAGCAGCAAATACCAGACCTAACCGGCGCCGTTGCCTAAGCGCCGGCTGTAAGGTTGTGCGCTCTGCTAATATATAGGCGAAGCAAAGCCAATTCGGCCGTACAGGCGGTTCTGATCCGGCCATGGTATCAGCATCAGCAAAGACCGGAGATGTTGTTGCAAGGATCGTGACAGCGCAGCAGCATCGCGCCAGTTGAGCGCGAACGCGAGCAGCGTCAGTCGTCGGCCCGGTTTTCACTCAGCCTTCAGTACCTGGTGTCTGATCAACCAGTCACGAATGATCAATCGGACAGCTTCAGGCCGCGAAACATCATGCTCGGCAACAAATTGATCGACGCCCGCGAGCATGTCCGGTTGAAGGCGGACCATGATCGGCACGCCCTTTCCAGTTGGGACTGGTCCCCGCCGTTTCCTTGATATCACGGTTTCTTGCATAAAAACCGTGATATCAGAATTCCCGTTCTTGCGGAAGCGCCAGAGCTTCATACAAACCGAATTGGAGAAGATCCCATGTCCGGGCAGCCGCCGAAGGTATGCCCGCTGCCACCCTGAATGGCCGCCTGGCCCCGCTGGGCGGGCTATCTGCCGCCGCGGCTCTTGCCGCGATGCCATGGCACAAGCCGCCGCTCACGATCCACTCCTAGACGCCATCAGCGCGTATCGTGCTGGCATGGCCGATTACAACGCCTATTCACCGGACGACACCGACGCGGCCGACGCCTACGCCGAGCAGAGCTATGCTCCGCCCTTGGCTGTGCTCGGGGAATGGGAACACCGGCAACGACCCGTGAGGGCGCTGTGGAAGCGCTTCGGCTCATTGCCGAAGAGAATTCCGCCTGTTCGTGGGCAGTGACATCGTGGGGCCGCTGCTGGCGGCTGGGCTGGCCTATTTCGAGGGACAGTCGTGAGCGCCCCGAGTGACAACCTGAACGACCTCGAAGGCGACATCACCAATCTGAAGACGCTGATGGGGTCATCTTCGCGGAAGCAGTTCAAAGCGACACAGATGCCAAAGTCCAGCAGCTTCTGTGGATAGCCCGCGATCTGGCCGAGCAATTTGACCGAAACCGCTTCGGCCTGCCACCGCAAGGTGATGAGCGAGCGCAAAGCAGTCTGATCAAATTTCCCGACTGGAATAATGGCCCGCTGCCGAGAGGTGGCAGGCTTTTGCGGACGGGAACCTTACCCAGTCGCTGGTCGTTGAGCATTTCACAGCCAAGGAGTCTGAAGATGGCCGATGACCAAAACGAAGCCGCGACGCCGAGGCCGACGCAGCGCGAAGCTCAGGAAGCCTTGGAGAAGCAGGTCGCTCAATTGAAGCGGGAAATCAACAAAATCAATCGGACGCTGGCAGAGCGCGCCGAAGAGGCCGTCGAGGAAGCCACAGGTTGGTATGAAAGCGCTGCCGATCGGGCGGGGCGCACAACTCTAGCGCTTAGGAGCGGGGCTCAATCTGTTTCCGGTGCCGTCCAGGACAATCCGGGTACGGCGTCGACTCTCTTCATTCTCGGCGCTGCGCTTGGCCTGCTACTAGGCTTCACACTCTACGCCAATGAGCCCCGTCGGGATCGTTGGTTCTATAAGTAATTGTCTGCAGCCAGAGCCTAAACAAATGTCGATCCGCCGCCAGATGTGCGGCAGGCTCCGTCACCAAATCCCGCTGCCTCACGTGGCGGGCTTTGCCAATGGATAATCACGTTTGTGTTAGCCGAAACGTTACCCGGCCAACGACCATCGCTTGGTTAACGCAGAGGCAACGCTGCCTAACTATAACTAATTGAATGTACTGGTGCCCCGAGCCGCCGACCCTCGGTTTACAAAACCGTAGGTCGTTTTACCGACGGAAGCGATCGAGGCTCTGTTTTATAGGCGCACGTCCGCGGCCATCCATCGGAGGCGTTCAACGCCCCGAGATTGCGGTCTGATACCGCCACTCGCGTCAACTACGCAGCCTTCGCCGCTTGGAGAGTGTGAAGCATTTCCGGCTTGAGGTGAGTATAGCGCCGCAACATCGTCCAATCCTTGTGCCCCGTGACCAACGCTACCTGTTCAATTGTGAACCCAGCTTCAAAAAGGCGGCTCGTTCCTTCGTGCCGCAAGTCATGAAAATGAAGGTCGTGGATGGCCAGGTCAGCGCACCCTCGACGGAAGGCGGTGCCGACTGATCTATGATTGAACGGGAAAATTCGATCGTCGTCATTGCTGCGCTTTGCCCGCTGCTCCTCAACAATGGCCCACGCGTCGTATCCCGTTGCCGCGAATAGCGGTATGCGCTGATTGTTGCCGTTCTTGTTTCGAGGGTCTTTCCGGTCACGGATGAGAAGCATCCGCGTGCGAGATTCCAAGTCGGACCAACGCACCTTGCAGATTTCCTCCTGGCGCATCGCGGTTGCGACGGCGAAACGTATGATCTCACTAACTGGTGCAATTTGACGAGGGTTTGCATCGAAGTGACCGATGAGCCTGTCGAGTTCATCCTGCGTCGGCCGCCTGTCGCGCTGATGGCCCTTCCCAACCAGGCCAAGCCTCTTCAGGGCGATACGCGCGAGATCAACCGGTTCGACTTTGACGGGCAGGCCGTGAACCGCAGCGGCATGAGCCAGAATGAGTTTTACAAAGCCGATGTCGATACCGAGAGTCATCGGTCCGGCACCTTGGGCGGCCCGGTCGCGACCAAAACGAATGAGCCGTTCGCGATCAAGGGCTGCGATATTGCACTTGCCCAGATGTCTTCGGAGCATATCGAGGGCTGCGGCCTTGGAGCGGCGAGGGGACTTGCCTACATCGCACATGTCGTCGATATGAAGGTCGATGAGTTCGCCGAAGGTTTTCAGGCGCGCTATACGGGACTTGGTCGGCGTCTCGCCGCGATCGACTTGGCGCTCGGCGTCCGTTGCCCAGCGTCGTGCGTCGTCTCGGCGCAAGAAGGTCTCGCTGACGTAGCGACCTTTGCGACGGACTTGGACACGCCAGGAACCGGACGAGAGCTTTGTATAGGTGGGCATTTTTTCGTGTGCGCTCCGTGTGCACTGAGAGATCGAAACGTGGCGAAAAGGGTCGTATTCTGGAGTAAATTCGTGTGCACTCGGCAGGTTCTAACGATTTGATGTTAAAGAAAAAATGCTGAAAAATCAAGGCTATAGACTGGCCGTGGCACCCATGATGGATTGGACGGACCGGCATTGCCGGTTCTTCCATCGCCAGTTGACGAGCCATGCGCTGCTCTACACCGAGATGGTAGTGGCCGATGCCGTCATCCATGGTGCGCGCGAGCGGCTGCTTGGCTTTGACGACGCTGAACATCCGGTCGCGCTGCAGCTCGGCGGCTCCGCTCCGCAAAAGCTTGCGGAGGCGGCGCGCATTGGCGAGGCGTTTGGCTATGACGAGATCAACCTCAATGTCGGCTGTCCATCGGACCGTGTTCAGTCGGGTACGTTCGGCGCCTGCCTGATGAAGGTACCTGACCTCGTCGCCGGCTGCGTCGCGGCGATGAAAGCGGCTGTGAAGATCCCCGTCACGGTCAAATGCCGCATCGGCGTCGACGAGCAGGATCCGGAGCCGGCCCTCGATGCGCTGGCGGATGGTGTTTTCGATGCCGGCGCCGACGCGCTGTGGGTGCATGCGCGCAAGGCGTGGCTGGAAGGTCTGAGCCCCAAGGAAAACCGCGACATCCCGCCGCTCGACTATAACAGGGTCTATCGGCTCAAGGCCAAAAAACCAAATGAATTCATTGGCATCAATGGCGGCATTCAGTCTATCGAAGAGGCGCAGGCGCATCTCGATCATGTCGACGGCGCCATGCTTGGCCGTGCCGCCTATCATACGCCCGGCATTCTGGCCGGCGTCGATGCCGCCTTCTACGGCGTCCAGCCCGAGGCGTTCGATTTCGCCGCGCTGATCGATGCCATGGCGGACTATGCGGCTCGCCATATCGAGCAGGGCGGGCGGCTTGGCCATGTCACCCGTCATATGGTCGGCCTGTTCCATGGCCTGCCCGGCTCGCGCCGTTACCGCCAGATACTGTCCACCGACGCGACCCGGCCCGGCGCCGGACCAGACGTGCTGAAGACGGCTTTCGCGGCTGTCGAGTTCAGTGGAGTGGCGGCCGAAGCGGCCTAAGTCCGGGAGCCGGAGTTCAGTCCCTGAGGATCATGCGGTCGCCGCGCACGTCGAAACCCGAGAGCGAGCCAATGAAGTTCATACCGAGCAGGCTCTGGCTGAGCATGCCGGGTGCAGCGATCATCACCGGCATGTCCCTGCGGACGATACCGCCGATCGCCAGCTGATCGGTTTTCACGGCCGCGGCGCGCGCCACGCCGTTGGCGGTCGAAACCGGTATGGTGTAGTTGAGCGCCGCCGGATTGAATCCGGCGGCTTGCGCGTCTTCGGACGTCAGCACGGTGCTGGTCGCGCCTGTGTCCACCACGGCTCGGACCGGGTTGCCGTTGACCAGGATGCGCGCTTCGAAATGGCCATTGTTCGCCTTGTCGAGCGTCACCGTGGCGTGACCGTCTTCGACGCCGAGCGCAAGCGGGCTGCCGGGAACAAGGCCCGCGGTCACGCGGCTGGCGACATCCTGCAGCTCATAGCGATACTGGTAGCCGGCGATCAGCGCGAGCACGATGGCCGCCCAGGCGCCGAGGTTGCGAGCCATGGCGCCGAGGGGCCTGCCCGAGCGAAGCAGGCCAGCACCGATCAAAGCACCGAAGGCGCCGAGCCAGATCAGCCGGCTGAAATCATAGTTCTCCACGCCGAGCGTGCTGCCGGCGGAATCGTTGAGCATGAGCAGTACCGCTCCCACCCCGATCGCGGCCATCAATATCCAGAACAACCGGCTCATCTGCGCCTCACGAAAGCGCGTCGCGTTCGCGCGCCATGCGGGTGCGACGCGTTTCCCGGCGCGGCCGGCGTTCGACCGTTTCCAGCCGAGCCGGCAATTCGGCCATGACGCTGCGGCGCGTTTCCGGCGTCATTCCGATCCAGGCGCCGATTTCCTCGCGCGTGCGACCGCAGCCGAAACAGAAGCCGGTTTTCATGTCGATCGAACAGACCAGGATGCACGGGGATTCGATGGCCGTCATGACTTTCTCTTGGGTTTCCAGCCGGAACCCCTTGTTCCATCTCCACATGGTGCAACGGCAAAGCCAATGCAAGCCCTCGCGATTGCGCCCTTCGCGGCCAGCTTTGCGCCAAATGCAGGACCATGATCCAGGAGGTTGTGCCCACGACGCAAGGCGGCTATGCCGCTCACCTACTCCAGGGAATGATCGCCAACGAGATGACCAGCGCGCTGCCTTTCGATGATTTTCGCAACCTGCTGGCCAATCTGCCGGCGGCCGACACGACAGCCGAGGCCCGTGTGCGCACGCTGTTTGCCAAGGCCGACAAATCAGGCAATTCGCTTGGCCGCATCGAGGACATCGCCGCGTGGCTGGCTGCCTGGAGCGGGCGGGCTCCTCCCGCGGTGACAAGACCGCTGATGGCGGTCTTTGCCGGCAATCACGGTATTGTCAGGCACGACATTTCGCCACGGCCGGTAGCGGCGACCGCCAACGCGGTCGAGCTTTGCGCGGCTGGCGGGGCTGCGATCAACCAGATCTGCATTGCCAACGATCTCGGGCTGAAGGTTTTCGATCTTGCCCTGCACATTCCGACCGCCGATATCGCCGAGGAAGCCGCACTCGACGAGCGCGGCTGTGCCGCCACCATGGCCTTCGGCATGGAAGCGATCGCTGGCGGTACTGATCTGCTGTGCCTCGGCGATCTCGGCGTCGGCAACTCTACCGTTGCTGCAGCCCTGTTTGCGGCGCTGTTCGGGGGCAGGGGCGTCGACTGGGTCGGCTCGGGGTCCGGTGCCGATGCGGCGATGCAGGCACGCAAGGCAGACGTGGTCGATGCGGCGCTGGCCTTTCACGCCGGCCACCTCGGCGACCCGCTCGAGGCGCTGCGCCGGGTCGGCGGCCGTGAGTTCGCAGCGATTGCCGGCGCCATCCTTGCCGCCCGCATGCAGAAGATCCCAGTGCTGCTCGACGGGCTCGCCGCGACGGCCGCCGCAGCGGTGCTGCATGCCGCCAATCCCGCCGCGCTCGACCATTGCCTGCTGGCCAGCCTGTCGCCAGAGCCCGCACACGCCCGCGCCGCCGAACGCCTCGGCCTGCGCCCATTGCTTGATTTTGGCATCAGCCATGGCGAAGGGGCAGGGGCGGCCCTTGCCGCGGGTCTGGTCAAAGCCGCCGCGCTGACCAGTTCGGGCATGGCTGCTGCGGTGCGCGGCTAAGCACCGGGCACACTGCATCTCAACGACTTCAACTACCGCCGCCGAGCTGCTACCGCCGCCGTCGGCAGCGCGGGCAGTTCCTCCATCACCCGGCTCAGCGGGAAGATGGCGATCGCCTCGGTGCCTTCGCGCAGCTTGGAATGAAGTTCGAACTCACCGCCATGCATGGCGAGCAGCCCTTGCACGATCGGCAGGCCAAGTCCGGTGCCTTGCTCGGCGCTCTTGATGGCGATCGAGCCCTGGCCGAAGGCGGAAAGGACGATCGGGATCTCGTCTTCCGGTATGCCCGGTCCATTGTCCTTGATCGAAATGTACTGTCCGCCGCCCGCCGTCCAGCCGACGCGAACACGGATTTCACCTCCGGTGGCGGTGAATTTGATGGCATTCGACAGAAGATTGAGCGTGATCTGCCGCACCGCCCGCTCATCGGCGAACATGCGCGGCAATTGATGCTCGAAATCCTGGACGACGCGGATATCCTTGTTGCGCGCCCTCAGCTCCATCATGTGGCAGCAGTCCTCAACGATGCTCAGCAGCATCACCGGCTCTTCATTGAGCTGGTAGCGGCCGGCCTCGATGCGCGACAGGTCGAGGATCTCGTTGATCAGGTCGAGCAGATGCTGGCCGGATTCGTGCACGTCGTGGGCGTAGTCGCGATAGGTGGGATTGCTCATCGGCCCGAGCACTTCGTTCGACATCACCTCGGAAAAACCGAGAATGGCGTTGAGCGGCGTGCGCAGTTCGTGGCTCATCGAGGCGAGGAACCGCGACTTTGCCAGATTGGCGTCTTCCGCCCGGCGCCGCGCCTCGTCCGACATCGATTTCGCCGTCTCAAGTTCGGCGACCAACGCATCCTTTTCGGAGCGGAACGACAACATCATGAGGGACGAGCGGTTGAGATGACGGGCCACATAGGCGAAGAAGGGCAGCGACACGACAAGCAGCCCGGCCATGATCGCCTCAACCGGCATCCATAGTTTGAACCCAACATAGGCGTAGAGCGCCACGGGAGCTGCAAACGTCGCCAACAGCGCTCCGCGCAGTGACGAAGTCATCACCGCGGTCGCCGCCATGGCGAACAGCATCACCACGGCCTTGACCAACTGGAATTGATCGACCTCGCAGGCGCCGCAGCCAAGCCAGACGAACCAAGCCCAGCCGAGGCCGCAAAGGAAGTGTCCGATCAGGAATTCCCGTCGTGTTTGCAAAGGGTTAAGCTCGGAAGCTTCCGTTCGCTCGATGCGCCGCGCCATGAAGGCGACGATGGTGTAGCAGGTCAGCGTGAACAGCGCCCAGAGCCCGACCTCGTTGCCGACGCCGGCCAGCCGGCCGGCAGCCGCGATCACCAGGATGAGAAGCGGGATGGCGATGGCGCCGCTTGTCATTGCGCGGGCGTGGAGCTTCAGCAGTTCGCGATCGAAATCGGGATTGCCGGCCTGCTGCGAAAGACGGTCGCGCGTCTTGCGCACCGCGCGCGCCACATCGTTGTTGCGATGAGGTTTCCTGCGGTCCACAATGAACTTGTCCGCTGTGTTCGAGCGTTGCAAGGGCATCAAAACTTCAATTTATGCGAGCAGCGGTTTCCAAGTGTTAAGCTACGTTCGAATGATTAACCAACCGTTTGCCATATGAGCCGATCCTGGTCGCCGAGGCCGCGCCGGCGATACGTCGCGCCACCCAGAAGCCTGTGGCGCAGGCTGGTGGATTACGGACTTACCGTCATCATTCTCGGGTTGCTGATCCTGCTGGCGGCCCGCCTCGACCGAGTGGAGACACGCAAGACGCAAGGCGTGGCGATCATCAACGACGGCGATTCGATCACGCTTGGTGCCGAGCGCATCCGCATGCGCGGCATCGATGCTCCGGAATATACGCAGACCTGCCGCAGGAATGGCGCCGACTATCCCTGCGGCACGCTTGCGCGTCAGTCGCTTGTGCGCCTGATCGCCGGCAAGCCCGTCTCCTGTACCGGCTGGCAGCGGGATCGCTATGGCCGGTTGCTTGGAGACTGCACCGCCGGCGGCAAGGATCTCAATCGGGCGCAGGTCGAGGCGGGCTGGGCGGTTGCCTATGGCGACTTCGAGAACGAGGAAGCCACCGCCCGTGCGGGAAAAACCGGCATCTGGGCAGGTACGTTCGACCAGCCGCAGGACTGGCGCGACAGCCACCACGGCGAAGTCGTCGAGAGAAAACACGGCACACTGGCGTCGATCGGCGACGCTGCGCGCGAGATTTTTCGATTCTGGTGATGCCCATTCTGTAACTGGATCGAGAACGAATAGGAGGATGGAGATGAAGCTCTTCGACGGCGGCCGGGCGCCCAATCCACGGCGGGTCCGCGTTTTCCTGGCCGAAAAAGGCATTACGGTTCCGCAGGTAGCCGTCGACATGGGTGCGCTGGAACACAAACAGCAGGCGATCAGCTCTCGCAACCCTTTGCAACGCCTGCCGGTGCTGGAGCTCGACGACGGCACCATCATCACCGAATCCGTCGCCATCTGCCGCTATTTCGAGGAACTGCATCCGGAACCTGCCCTGTTCGGGCGTGGCGCACTCGGCAAGGCGCAGGTCGAGATGTGGCAGCGACGGATGGAATTCAATCTGCTCACCTGCGTGGCGCAGGCCTTCCGCCACATCCATCCAGCCATGAAGGAATGGGAAATCCCGCAGATCCCCGAATGGGGCGAGGCCAACAAGCCGAAGGCTGTGCAGTTCCTCAGGCTGCTGGACGGCGAGCTGGGCAATCGGGAGTTTATCGCCGGCGACAGCTATTCGATCGCCGACATCACCGGCCTGATCGCCGTCGACTTCATGAAGCCGGCACGCATCCAGGTACCGGATGAATGCGCAAATGTGTTGCGCTGGCACCAGGCCGTCTCCAGCCGACCGAGCGCATCAGCCTGACATGACCGCCGAACTCGACAGCTTCACCGCCACGGTTCGCGCTTGCCGCATCTGCGTGGAAAACCCCGTCGGCAAGCCGTTGCCGCATGAACCGCGGCCGGTGCTGCGGCCATCGTCCAGCGCCCGTATCCTGATCGCCAGCCAGGCGCCGGGGACCAAGGTACATCTGTCAGGTATGCCATTCACCGATGCCTCCGGCGACCGCCTGCGCAGCTGGCTGGGCGTGACGAGCGACGAATTCTACGACATCGAAAAATTCGCTATCGTGCCGATGGGCTTTTGCTTTCCCGGTCAGGACGCCAAGGGTGGAGACCTGCCGCCGAGGCGCGAATGCGCGCCGGCTTGGCGCACGCCTTTGATGGCTCTGATGCCACGGATCGATCTTGTGCTGACGATTGGCAGCTATGCGCAGTCCTGGCACATGGGTGCCGCACGCCGGCCCTCGTTGACGGAAACGGTGATGGACTGGCGCGCTATCTGGGAGAATTCCGTTGGCCGCAAGGTGCTGCCGCTGCCGCATCCGTCGTGGCGCAACAGCGGCTGGCTGAAAAAGAATCCATGGTTTGAAATGGATTTGCTGCCATTCCTGAGATCGGAAATCCGCTATCGCCTTGATTGATCTTTCAGCAAGAAATCACTCGCTTTTCCATCAATTGGCAGAATTTCTTTCTTGTGAAAGGTCGAAATAAGGGGGACTATAGCCAATCTATTCCCCGAGGGACAAAAATGGACCGCCTTGATAGAAAAATTCTCCGCCTTTTGCAGGAGGACGCGACACTCGCGGTCGCCGACGTCGCCAAGAAAGTCGGGCTATCGACGACGCCTTGCTGGCGGCGCATCCAGAAGCTTGAGGAAGAGGGCGTCATCAAGCGGCGCGTCGCCATTCTCGACCATGAAAAGGTCAATGTGCGCGTCACCGTCTTCGTGTCGATCCGCACCAATTCGCATAGTCATGAGTGGCTGAGGCGCTTCTCGGAAGTCATCCAGGAGTTTCCCGAGGTGGTCGAGTTCTACCGCATGAGCGGCGACGTCGATTATCTCCTGCGCGTCGTGGTGCCCGACATTGCCGCCTATGACGCCTTCTACAAGCGGCTGATTGCCAAGATCGAGATCCGCGACGTGTCGTCGTCCTTCGCCATGGAGCAGATCAAGTACACCACCGAAATCCCGCTTGACTACATGGTGCTGGACAAGGAGTCGGGCGCCAACGCCGCCTGAGCTTGACCCTCGTGCAAGGTTGTCCCGTTTAGTTCTTCTTTTTGTTGAGGAAACTCCAGGGCGAGTTTACTGGCAGCGTGACGGCGTCCGGCACGCTGTCGACGGCCACCACCTCTGCCTTGCGGACGCTGTATCCCGACTGGATGACGCTGACGCCATCGAGGATGAATAGCTGGCTCTTCTCCATGTTCGGCTTCATCGCGCCTGTGACCGCGACCGGCTGATAGGCCTCCGACATCTTGTAAGGGTGAGACGGCGTGACCAGAACGATCTGGTTGGGCGGCGGCGTCGGCATGTGGCTGCACGCACCCGTCCACGGCACCAGCAGGAACTGATAGACAAGGTCGCCGTCGCGATCGACGGGCAATGCGTAGCCGGCCAACTGAATGCTTTTGTCCTGCAGATCGAGGGACAGCGTCTCGCCGTGGTCCGGCAATTTTGCCGCGATCATCGGCAGGCCGACATTTTCAGCGGCCGCCTGTGCCGTAGGCCGCAAATCCTTCCAGAATATATGCGCGGTCTCGGCTGAGGCATCACCGACCGCGGACACAAACAACGCAGCTGCGAGCACTATGGTTGATCTGACATGGTTGCTCATCGGCCGCCTCCTTTGAATCTGGAGTAAAGACGCCGCCGCCAACGGCGTCAACGCTCGAGCCGCATCACATGTCTGCGAGAGCCGGCCATGCCGATCTCATGGAACCCGTGAGCGGTGAACATGTCGCGAAACCCCATGAAGCGGTAGCTCGGCGATGCCTGGTCGACCGGATAGGCCTCGATCGTGCTGGCGCCCTTGGCAAAGGCGTGATCGATGGCAGCGTCAAGCAGCGCTGCCGCCAGCCCGCCGCCGCGCAGCGCCCTCGGCACATAGAAGCAGACGATCGACCAGATGCCGCTCTCGCCATCGTCCTGTTGAGGCGACAGCTTGCGGTAAGTCTGGCGCGGCGCAACCGAGCACCAGCCGACGGTCTTGCCGGCGAGTTCGGCAAGAATACCGACCGGCGTACCGGCCTCGACAAGCGCCATCATGGCCCGCTTCAACTCAGCGTGCTGGACATGCTCGCGGCGGCCGGGCAGAGGCCGCCAGGCCATACACCAGCAATATTTCGGACCGCCCTGCGCTTCGAAGAGGCCCTCGAAATCGGCGCGCGTCTTTCGCGTCACCACGGTGAACCGGACTTTGCCTAGGTCAATCTTCTCTGGCGGCGATCCGCTCGAGCGTCTTGGCATTGGTCAGTTCTCGCACTGCGTCCTTGCCGATCCAGCGCGCTGTCTTGTCTGGGGACATAGCGAGCTTTTGCGCCATGGCAAGGGCGGCGCCGTGCATCTCCATCGAGCGCTTTCCGATCGAACGAAGCGCCCAGTTTACAGCCTTCTTCACGAAATTGCGGCTGTCGGTGGCATGCGCCTCAATGATCGGAAGGAAGTCCAGGAAGGTCGCCACGGGCTCTTTCTTACGGTGGACGACCGACCAGGCCATCATGGCAAAGGCCGTGCGTCGGACGAACTCGCGCTCGTCCGCCGCGAACTCCTCGATCAATTCCTTCCAGGCGTCGGTGTCGACGAAGAGGTCGGAGACGCCGTCGACGATATCCCAGGAATCGAAAGACGCCGCCCATCGTCTTGCATCTTCAGCAGAAAACCGCTGCGGGTCAGCCGTGACGGAAGCGATGAACTGCGCCTCCATGATGCCCGTGTCCCACAGCTCGAAGGCGCGCTCGTGGTTGCGTTTGATCTTCCTGGCAATCTGCCGCTGCACGCCGTGCGAAATGCCAAGTGCGCGCTCGATCTTGATGCCGTAGCGCAACATGCCGAGGCGGTTCTCCTGCGAGCCGATGGCGCGCAGATGAGTGACAATTTCTCCGGCACTGGATTGAGGCGAGAGCTCTGCCACCGCAGGAACCTATTTCTCCAGGCGCGCCAGCAGCGAGGACGTATCCCAGCGCTTGCCGCCCATTGCCTGCACATCCTTGTAGAACTGGTCGACAAGTGCTGTCACCGGCAATTTGGCGCCGTTACGGTCGGCTTCAGCCAGGCAGATGCCAAGGTCCTTGCGCATCCAGTCGACTGCGAAGCCGAAATCATATTTGCCGGCATTCATCGTCTTGTGGCGGTTCTCCATCTGCCAGGAACCGGCCGCGCCTTTCGAGATGACCTCGATCACCTTCTCGATGTCGAGCCCGGCCATCTTGCCGAAATGGATGCCTTCGGCCAGCCCCTGGACGAGGCCAGCGATGGTGATCTGGTTGATCATCTTGGTAAGCTGACCAGCACCGGCCGACCCCATTAGGCCGACCATGCGAGCAAAAGCGTCGATGACGGGCCTGGCCCTGTCGAAAGCGTCCTGCTCGCCACCGACCATGACGGTCAGTACGCCGTTCTCGGCGCCGGCCTGGCCACCGGAGACCGGCGCGTCGAGAAACGAAAAGCCGCCGGCTTCCGCCGCCGCCGCCAACTCGCGTGCGACCTCGGCCGAGGCCGTGGTGTTGTCGATGAAGACCGAGCCTTTCTTCATCGTCTGGAAGGCGCCGTCCGCGCCCGTCGTCACCGAGCGCAAATCGTCGTCATTGCCGACACAGGAAAAGACAAAATCCTTGCCCTTGGCCGCCTCCGCCGGCGTCGCGGCGACACTGCCGCCATGCTGGCCGACCCATTGCTCGGCCTTGGCCTTGGTGCGGTTGTAGACGGTGACGTCGTGGCCACCCTTGTTCCTCAAGTGCCCGGCCATCGGATAGCCCATCACGCCAAGACCGAGAAATGCAACAGATGCCATGAGCCTGCCCTTCAGAATGGAAACGGAATTTTCTGCGAAAGCTCTAGGCTCTGCGCTCAATTCGTCAAGACGCGTATGGCCGGATCGACTGGTGCAGCCGAATTGAAATTCGGTCAGCGTTTCAGGTGAATGGTTATCCGGCGCTCGATCCATTCAACGCCATGGCGCAAGATCTCGACCATCACCAGATAGACGAGGGCGACCCAGATATAGGCCTGAATGTCGAACGAGTTGGCGAAGGCGAGCTTTGCATTGCCCATCAGATCATAGACCGTGATGATGGCGACGATGGCGGACGCCTTGACCATCAGGATCAGTTCATTGCCATAGGGCCGCAAGGCGACGATCAGTGCTTGCGGCAGGATGATCTTGCGCAAGGTCTGCAATTTGTGCAGGCCAAGCGAGGCGGCGCCTTCCCACTGCCCACGAGGCACGCTCTCGATGGCGCCGCGCAAAATCTCCGCCTGGTAGGCGGCGGTGTTGAGCGCGAACGCGAAGACGCCGCAGTTGAACGCATCCTTGAAAAAATCCCAGAGGCCGACCGACTGGAGTTCGACCCGGAACGAGCCCAATCCGTAGTAGACCAGATAGGTTTGGACCAGCAGCGGCGTGCCGCGGAAGAAATAGACGTAGCAATAGGCGAGGGCGGACAGGATCCGGTTGCTGGACATGCGCCCGTAAGCGACAGGCACAGACAAGATCGCGCCTAGCACCATCGATATGGAAACCAGCGAGAGCGTTACTCCAAGCCCTCGCAAATAGGCCGGCGCATATTTGGCGAAGAAATCGGCGTTCCAGGCAAGGAAGAGATAGCTGACGATGCCGAAGCCGAATAAAATCCACAGGCAGACCAGCGCATAACCGGCGATACGCCTGCGCGGCCAGCCCCGCGCCTGTGGTGGGGGCCGTTCGACCACGGTGGCTGTGGCGCTCATCGCTGCGCCTCCCGCCGGCCGAGCGAGCGCAGAATTGCGCTGGTGGCGAAGGACGACACGACAGCCAGGCCAAGAAACACCAGGGAGGCCACGCCGAAGAACAGGAAAGCGTGCTTGGTGACGCGGGCGGCAATGCTGGCATTGCGCAGCGTCTCGGCCAGGCCGACGACCGACACGAGCGACGTGTCCTTGAGCAGGCTGAGCCAGCAGTTCTCCAGTCCGGGAAATGCGATGCGCAGCAGCTGCGGCACGATCACCTTGCGCATGGTCAGCCAGTTCGAAAGACCGATGGCGTAGCCGCCCTCATACTGGCCTTTGGGAATGGCGCGGAAGGCCGACAGGAAAACCTCGCTGGCATAGGACGAGAAGATCAGTGCAAGCACGATCATGCCGGCAACGAAGCTGTTGACGTCGATGGTGGCGTCCGGCCGGAAATATCTGACGAGATGCTGCAGCAGGATCGGCATGCCGAAGAAGAACAGGAAAAGCGTCACCAGCTCCGGCAGGCCGCGAAACACCGTGGTGTAGATGTTGGCGGCAAGGCGCAGCGAAGGCTCTTCGGACTGCTTGGCGAGTGCAATGAAAAAGCCGATCGTCAGTCCGATGGGCAGCGTGGCAAGCGCGAGCGCAATGGTGATCAGTGCGCCATAGGCGATATCATCAAGCCAGCCATCGGGTCCCCAACTGAGAAGTGTCCATATGCTTTGGGCTGGCATCGACAGGTCTTATCTCCACGGCGCTCCCGAGACGAATGAAAGACGGCGGGGAAATTCCCCGCCGTCTTGACCCAATTTATCAGGACTCGGCGCCGTAGACGTCGAACTTGAAGTACTTGTCGTTGATTTCCTTGTATTTTCCATTGGCGCGGATGGCGTCGATGGCTGCATTGAGCTTGTTGACGAGGTCAGTCTCGCCCTTGCGTACGGCAATGCCGGCGCCCGGCCCGAATATCTCGACCGGCTGCGGCGACGGCTGGCCGAGAATCTTGCAGCAGGCGCCATCGGGCGAATCCAGCCACTGCTGCAGCACGACGATATCGTCCTGGATGGCGTCGAGACGACCATTGGCGAGATCTGCCTGCTCCTCGGGGCTGCTCGGATAACCCTTGACGGTGCTGTCGGTGTAGGTCTTCGAGGCATAGTTGAAGTGCGTCGTGGTGGTGGCGACGCCGATGGTCTTGCCGGCGAGATCTTCCTTGGTCACGCCCTTCAGCGTGCTGTCCTTCGGCACTGCGAGCGCCGATGGCGTGTTGTAGTATTTGTTCGAGAAGTCGACCTTCTCTTTCCGCTCGGGTGTGATCGACATCGAGGCGACGATGGCGTCGAACTTGCCGGCCTGAAGGGCGGGAATGATGCCGTCCCAATCCTGGGCGACGAAGGTGCACTTGACCTTCATCTCATCACAAAGCGCGTTGGCGATGTCGATGTCGAAGCCGACGAGCTTACCGTCGGCGGTGAGGTTGTTGAATGGCGGGTAGGCGCCTTCGGTGCCGATCCGCAGGGTCTTTTCCTGGGCCTGGGCTACGCCGAGCGTCAGCAGCGCGGCCGAAGCGGCGAGCGCGATACGCAGTGCAATACGCATGATAGTCCTCTCTTTATGGTCCCGGCCGTCGTTCCAAACGGCTCTGTAGGGCGGTGCTTTTGACCGCCCGCTGGCGCGATACTCCCACTCTTTCAAAGAAAAAAGCAACTGCAAAACCGCAAAAATGGGCAAGGCTATTCTGCCGCTGCGTCAGCGCTCAAGCAACGAGCCCGGTGGTGCGCTCAATGAAGTCGGCTATCGACTTTGCATCGTCGAGATCGAACACCGGCAGGCGCTCGCCCTCAGCCGCGAAATCGGCGGCGACGGCAACGATGTTGGGATCACCTGCCGAAAGCGGCGTGCGGTCCTTCGCGTCCAGCCTGCGGGTTTCGATCTTGCGGTGGGCCTCGCGCTTGTAGCCTTCGACCAGCACAAGATCGCAAGGCGCGAGCCGTGATAGAATCACCTCCAGCGTCGGCTCGTCCTCACCGCGCAGCTCATGCATCAGCGCCCAGCGGGTTCCCGACACGATCGCGACTTCCGTGGCGCCGGCCTGCCGATGGCGGAAGCTGTCGGCGCCTGGCTTGTCGATGTCGAAAGCATGATGGGCATGTTTCACCGTCGACACTTTCCAGCCGCGCCGGACAAGTTCGGCGACCAGCTTTTCGGTCAAAGTCGTCTTTCCGGAATTCTTCCACCCGGTGATGCCGAAGACGCGTCTGTTCATGGCTTCATGCTCTGCAACAGACGCTCGGCAGAGACAAGATCGTCAGGCTCGTTGATGTTGAAGAAAGGGTCGACCCCCGCCGACTGCGGAACCGGGAATTCCACTTCGACAAAGCCGTGCCGGTCGATGAAAGCCGAAACCCGCCTGTTGTCCTCATCGACCAGAAAGCGCCGCAAGGCGCCGCGACAATCCGTTGGCCAGAGCGCGAAGGTCGGGTGCCGCTTGCCGGCCGAACAAGCAACGGCAATCGAACCGGGATGTCGATCGGAGGCCGCCGCCAGTTGCTCGACAAGATCCAGCGGCAGGAAGGGCGTATCGCCGGCAGCGGTGACGATCGCCTTGCAGGCCGTGTTGGCCGCGGCCCATTCGAGGCCGGTCAGGATTCCAGCCAGCGGCCCGGCAAAGCCGGTCACCGTGTCGGCAAGGACCGGCAGTCCAAAGCGCGAGAACCGCGCGGGATCGCCGTTGGCACTGAGCGCGAGGAGGGCGACCTGCGGGCCAAAGCGCGAGACGACCTGGTCGAGCACGCTGCCGCCGCCAAGCGGCAACAGGCTCTTGTCGCCACCGCCCATCCGTCTGGACTGGCCGCCCGCCAGAATGATCCCCGCAACATCTCGCTTCATGCCATCGAGCCTGTACGCCTGCCGCCGAAAATCACAAGAACCTTCAAATGAACAGGCTAGATTCCATCCGGCACCATGGTTGGTCCGGTGCTTTCGGCGACGATCTTTCGCCTGCCGACTACTCGCTCGCGGTAAAGCGCATAGAGGCCGGAGCCGATGATGATGGTGGCACCGACGATCATCGGCAGGTCGGGAATATCGGCGAAGATGAACAGGCCAAGCAGGATCGACCAGATCAGCGCCGTGTAGCGGAACGGCGCGATGAAGGAGATGTCGCCCGCCCGCATCGCCATGATGATGAACTGGTAGCCGATGAGCACCAGGACAGCAGCCAAGGCCAACAAAATTGTGCTGTTGCCCGTCATCGGTGTCCAGCCCCCCATCGGCGACAACAACGCGGCGCCGACAATGGTCATGGCAAGCGCGGTCGCGGTCGACACCAGCAATGTCGGAATTGCTTTGGGAATCCGCTTGGTGGCGAGATCGCGCACCGCACAACAGGCGACGCTGGCCAGTGCCGACAGCGAGTAGATGCTGAACCCTTCGAAGCCAGGCCGTACGATGATCAGCACGCCGGCAAATCCGATGGCGATGGCCAGCCAGCGTCGCCAGCCGACAGCCTCGCCGAAGACAAGAGCCGCGCCCATCGTCACCGCCAGCGGCAGCGCCTGCAGCACCGCCGAAACATTGGCGATCGGCAAATGGGCGAGGGCGACGAGAAAACTCACCGTCGCGCCGGCCTCGCTGATCACGCGCATGGCCACCAGCGGCTGCAGCATCGAGCCCGGGCGGGCCAGCGCGCCGCGCTGCCAGGCGAGCAAGCCGACGAAAAGCGAAGCGAAAGCACCACGGATCAACATGACTTGCGCCATGTTCATCGATTGCGACGAGTATTTGGTGATGGCGTCGTTGAGGGTGAAGCCGGCCATCGCCACCACCATGAACAACGCGCCGCGTAGATTTGGAGACAGGGGCAAGACGACTACCGGTTCAGCTTTGCGACAAGCCTGTAACAGCCGGCCGTGAAACAGCAATAGCAAAGGGCTGGGCCACAGCCTTGTTCGTGGCCCGGAAGATCGCCTGCAATGGCGGCAGAACTTACTTCTTCGGCGTCAGCACCTCGGTGCCATTGCCTTCCTTGCCGGCGATGGTCCACAGACCGTGCAGCGAGCCGTCGTCCATCACCTTGTAGACGACAAGGCCGATATCCTTTTCCATGACATAGCCGGCGGAGAAGGCGTCATCGTTGCGCATGCAGATACCGTCGGAAGATGAGCCGCCGGTCTCCCAGTGGATGGTGCAGGTCGTTCCGCTGGTCAGTGTGATGGTTGCCTCACCGCCATAGGCGGAGCCGTCGAAGTTGGTGCCGGCGACCGTGTAGGCGCCGCCGATCGACTGGGCGGCCGCGGGCACGGAAGCGAGACCAAGCAATGCGAGAGAAAGAACGAGTTTGCGCATGATGTATTCCCCCTGTGAGCGAAGAGCCGCTTCCAGGGGAAGGCTAGGCTGGAACAAGCTGGCCGTAAATCCGGCTGCGGTTCGCGAACAAGACTTTTTCTGGGGTGTGGTCCGAAACCGTCATGGCCCCTTGAGACTGCCGGCGATGGCGCCAACCAGCGGGTCGTATTTCGACTTGAGGGTTGGCGGATAGTCGACCCTCACCGTGCGAATGACGCCATCACCGCCGAACAGGCGCCGCTCGTAGAAGATCTTTCCGTCCTTCAAGCCCGACAGCACCGCCCAGTTCCTACCAGCCTTGCTGTAGGTGATCTTGTAGCCGGCTTCATCGCTGGCTTTCTCGGCAGCCACAAAACCCTTCGGCGTCTCGTCGTCGATGTTAAGGATGCCCGAGCAGATCAGGCTGGCGCCATCGGCGGTCAGCCATACCTGTCCGTCGCCATTGTCCGGTTCAGGCTGGCGATCGGTGAAGACATCATCTGGAAAGGTGCAGACCGTGCCGAAGCGCTCGTTCACATAGGTGAACGGCGCGGCGACCGCACTGGTCGCCGCAATTGCTGTAACAAACGCCAGGAATGAAGAACGCCGTTGCATATCGCGCCTCGAAGCAAATGACCTCGGGGGCGATCTTGCACGAATTTCACGAAAAGATCAGCCGCCCGTCACACTCATATGGCGCGACACCGATGGGCGGCTGGTGCGGCGGTCGATGATGAAGTCATGGCCTTTCGGCTTACGGCCGATCGCTTCGTCGATGGCCTCGGCGACCAGTTCGTTGCCTTCGGAGGCCCGCAAGGGCGCGCGCAGGTCGGCGGCGTCTTCCTGGCCGAGGCACATATAGAGCGTGCCGGTGCAGGTCAGCCGGACGCGGTTGCAGCTTTCGCAGAAATTATGCGTCATCGGCGTGATGAAGCCGAGGCGGCCGCCAGTCTCGGCGACATGGACATAACGGGCAGGGCCGCCGGTCTTGAAGGGGATGTCGGTCAGCGTGAACTGGCGTTCCAGCGACGCGCGCAGCAGTGACAGCGGCAGGTATTGGTCGGTGCGGTCGGCATCGATCTCGCCCATCGGCATGGTTTCGATGACCGTCAGGTCCATGCCGCGGCCATGCGCCCAGCGCATCATCCCGGGCAACTCGGCGTCGTTGAAATCCTTCAGCGCCACCGCGTTGAGCTTGACCTTCAGCCCGGCCCCCTGCGCGGCATCGATGCCTTGCATGACCTTGTCGAGATGGCCCCAGCGGGTGATCTTGTGGAACTTGTCGGCGTCGAGCGTATCCAGCGAGACGTTGATGCGCTTGACGCCGCAATCGGCGAGTTCGGCGGCAAAGCGCGACAGTTGCGAGCCGTTGGTGGTCAGTGTCAGTTCTTCCAGCGCGCCGCTTTCGAGATGCCGCGACAGCTGGCGCACCAGATGCATGATGTTCTTGCGCACCAGCGGCTCACCGCCGGTCAGCCGCAATTTCCTGACGCCCTTTTCGATGAAGACGCTGCACAGCCGGTCGAGTTCTTCCAGCGACAGCAGGTCCTTCTTCGGCAGGAAGGCCATGTCCTCGGCCATGCAATAGGTGCAGCGGAAATCGCAGCGGTCGGTCACCGACACCCGGAGATAACTGATCGTGCGGCCGAAAGGATCGATCATGTCCATGCTTCAAACGCTTCCCGTGGCCGTGAACGGCTTCGTTATATACCGCTATGTGATACGATCCAGCCGTCCATTCAAGATAGCGGCTGTCGATCTCTGGTAACATCCCTGCGCCGACATAGCATGTCGGTTGGCTTTATCAGACCTTTTCCCGTTTGACGAAGCGGCGTAGGGAAGGGGTGGATAATACGGATCGCACAGCATGACCGCACCGAAAGAACTCAGGGTCTCGAAGGACCGCAAAACGCTGTCCGTCACATTCCCCGATCATCGGCCGTTCGAACTGCCGGCGGAACTGCTGCGCGTCGCCTCGCCATCGGCCGAGGTGCAGGGCCATTCGCCCGAACAGCGGGTGACGGTTCCCGGCAAGCGCAATGTGGCGATCCTGAAGATCGAACCGGTCGGCAACTATGCCGTGCGCATCACCTTCGACGATTTCCACGACACCGGTATCTTCACCTGGAATTACCTGCACACGCTCGGGCACGAGAAGGATGCGCGCTGGGACGCCTATCTCGCCGAGCTTGCGGAAAAGGGCTTGAGCCGGGACCGCTAGAGGCAAAGAGATAGAGCATGATGTCCTCCGAAAACCGCTCACACTTTTCGGCATCATGCTCCCGTTGCTGTCGTCAAGATGTCATCGATGTGGAGTAGCGCCGGCGAAGATTTGGAGACGAAGAAGATGTCCGTCATTACCACGGTCGAGCAGCTCGAGGCACTCTATGGCGTTCCAGGCGAGGCGTCGGTGGTCAAGGAACTCGACCATGTCATTCCAGAATACGCCGCTTTCATCGAGTCCTCGCCGTTTGTCGCATTGGCGACAAGCGGGCCGGAGGGGCTTGATTGCTCGCCGCGTGGCGATCTCGCCGGTTTCGTGCGCATTCACGATCCGAAAACCCTGATGATGCCGGACCGGCGCGGCAACAACCGCGCCGATTCGCTGCGAAATATCATCCGCGACCCGCGTGTCGGCCTGCTGTTCCTGGTGCCGGGCTCAGGCACGACGCTGCGCGTCAATGGCCGGGCTCATATCACCACGGATACAGCGCTGTGCGCGTCATTCATGGTGGAAGGCAAGGCAGCGCGATCGGTAACCGTCGTCGACGTGGACTCCGTCTATTTCCAATGCGCCCGCGCCATCGTCCGCTCCGAACTCTGGAATCCGGCGAGGCATGTCGACCCGAAGTCGCTGCCGACGCCCGGACGAATACTGGAAATCACCAGCCGCAAGAACATCGACGGCGAGACCTACGACAAGGAATGGCCGGAGCGGGCGAAGAAGACGATGTGGTGATCGGCTGAAAGGGGCGTTACGCCTCTTTCAGCACATCATAAATCTTGCGCATCTGCTCGCCGATCATGTCGCACTGCTCCGGTGTCGACTGGCTCATCGCCTTCTCGATCAGTGCCATATGCACTTTCAGCGCCTGCATCAGCAGCGCCTCGCCGGCTTCGGTCAGGGCGAGACGCAAGATGCGCTTGTCCTTCTCGTCGCCTTCGCGGCGCAACAGGCCGCGCGCCTCCAGCTGCGGCAACAGCATGGTGATGTTGGAGCGGCCGACGAGCAGCTTGCGGGCAAGGTCGTGCTGCGACATGCCGGGGTGGCGATAGAGGTTCATCAGCACGTCGAGCTGCGCCGGCTTCAGGTCGAGCGGCGCCAGCTTCACCGCCAGCGTGCGCTCAAGCACATGGCAGGCGCGCGCCACCGCGACCCAGTTGCGAAAACGCGGGTTGTCCCAAGGTAGCTCTTGTTTATTGTTCATCTTTGAACTATTATGTTCATGCTTGAACGTATGGATGGATTCTCACTATGGCATCATTCGGGCTGAAGGTCATCCGGGGCGTGTTTGGTGCGGCCGAGCGTGTCGCGCCGCGGCTCACCGGACGCGCGGCGTTCGAATTGTTCTGCCGCACGCCAAACGTCAAGGCGCTCAGCGATGGCGAACGCCGCGCCATCGACCGTGCCGCCGAGTTCATGACCGAGGCGCGTCATCACCGGCTGAAGACCGCAACCAGCTGCGTTATGGTGCACGAGTTCCGGCCGGAGCCGGGCAGGGCGGCCGCCGGCACGGTGCTTGTCGTCCATGGCTGGCGCTCACGCACCGAATATATGCGCGCGTTGATCGAAGGCTATCGCGCCGCCGGCTACAGGGTCGTTTCGCTCGACCTGCCTGGCCACGGCCAGTCGCAGGGCCGGCGCTTGAACATGGTCAATGCCGTGGATGCGGTGCGGGTTGCCGGCGAGTGGTTCGGCCCGTTCGTCGCAGCGGTCGGCCATTCTTTCGGCGGCGCCGTCGCCGCCAATGCCATCGCCGGTTCGGTCAAGAACATCCCGCCGCTGGCGGCTGGACGCCTGGTGCTGATCGCGGCGCCAAGTTCCCTGCCGGCGATCTTTGCCGACTTCAGCCGCATGCTCAATGTCGGACCGCGCTCGCAAGCCGCCATGGCGGACCGTGTCGAACATCTTTCCGGCCGGCCGCTGCATGAGTTCACCGGCGACCGCCAGCTCGCCCACGCGCCGGTGCCCACCCTGGTCATCCACGCGCAGGACGACCGCGAGGTTTCGGCCGATCATGCAAGGCGCTATGCCGGCGCCGGCGGCCATGTGCGGCTCTACTGGGCCGACGGGCTCGGCCACCGCCGCATTCTCGCCGACAAGGGTGTGGTCGAGCGCGCCGTCGACTTCGTGACGCATCCCGAGCCGTCGCTGCTGCATTGAGCGGCGTTGGAGATTATTTCTTCTTCTCGCCGGGTTCGACCGCCAGTCCGGCGGCTTTCCAGGCGGTGTAGCCGCCAAGGATGTGCTTGACCGGCGCAAGCCCCATGTCCTGCGCCGTCTTGGTGGCCAGCGCCGAGCGCCAGCCGCCGGCACAGAAGAAAACGAAGCTCTTTCCCGAGGCGAAGAACGGTTTGTGGTAGGGGCTTTCGGGATCGATCCAGAATTCCAGCATGCCGCGCGTGACATGTTTGGCGCCGGGAATCCTGCCGTCGCGTTCTACCTCGCGAGGGTCGCGCAGATCGACGAAGATGGTGTCTTCGTCATCGAGCAGCCCGGCTGCTTCCTCCGGCGAAACCACCTCGATCTCGGCGTTCGCCTCGTCCAGCAGTTCGCGATAACCCTTTTTCACGCCTTCATCCCTCCCGGCTTGCTGGCGAATTTCGAGCACACCAGCTGCCGTTTGTCACGCCGCATCGGTTGCGGCCATTGTCTTCCAGGCCGCCATGGCCCCGGCCACCGTTGCCAGCAAGGCATCGTGCGAGGCGCCGTCGCGGGCCTGGATCGACATGCCGTGCTGAACCGTGGCGAAGAATGTCGCGGCGGCGCCGCAGTCGAAATCCGCCGGCAGCTCGCCTTCGGCAACGCCGCGCTCGAGACGCTTCCGCAGAGCGCTGTGGTTTTCGGCGCGGCGACGGCGCAGGTCATCGCAGATGGCGCCGCGGCTCGAATCCTGATGCAGCGCGCCGAGTGCGATCAGGCAGCCCTGCGGACGATCGGTCTGCGCATAGGCTTTCGCCGTCCGGCACAGGAATTGTTCGACCGCCAGCCGCGCGGTCGAGGTCTCCTCCAGCGCCAGCCAGATATCGGCACCCTCGGTGCGCGAATAGAGGTCAGTCGCCTCGAGGAACAGCGCCTCCTTGCTGCCGAAAGCGGCATAGAGGCTTGGCGAGTTGATGCCCATGGCGGCGGTCAGATCGCTCATCGATGCGCCTTCGTAGCCACGGGCCCAAAACACCTCCATTGCGCAGCGCAATGCCGAGGTTCGATCGAAGGTGCGGGGGCGGCCTCGTTCCGACATGGTGCTCTTTTCTGTGTTGATCGATACATAATTCAGTTGACGCCGGCGGGCAAGGCTGACAGATATTTATGTATCGATCATTACAAAAAGGAGAAATCGATGTCATCCAACCAACTGGGCGGCAAGGCCGCGCTCGTCACCGGCGGCAGTCGCGGCATCGGTGCGGCGATTGCGCGGCGGCTCGCGGCCGACGGCGCCAGCGTCGCGCTGACCTATGTGCATGGCGAGGAGCAGGCCCGCGCTGTTGTCGCCGAGATAGAGGCCAAGGGTGGCCGCGCCATCGCGATCAAGGCCGACAATCGCGATGCCGTGGCCATAGACAAGGCCGTCGATGACGCCGTGACCGCGTTCGGTCGGCTGGACATCCTAGTCAACAGCGCCGGCATCTGGCGCGCCGCACCGATCGACACGCTGTCGCTCGCCGATTTCGATGAGACCATGTCGGTCAATCTGCGCGCCCCATTCATCGCTTCCAAGGCGGCGGCAGCTCATATGGGCGAGGGCGGCAGCATCACCTCGATCGGCAGCAATCTTGCCGAGCGGGCGACTGACAGCAGCCTCACAGCCTACTCGGCCAGCAAGGCAGCGCTGGTCGGTCTGACCAAGGCGCTGGCGCGCGACCTTGGCCCACGCGGCATCACCGCCAATGTCGTTCACCCCCGGTTCGACCGACACCGACATGAACCCCGCCGACGGCCCGCACGCCGAACACCAGCGCCGGAAGATGGCGACGCCGCGATTCGGCAAGGCCGAGGACATTGCCGGCATGGTTTCCTGGCTGGCGGGCCCGGAGGGCCGTTTCGTCACCGGCGCCGCGTTGACCATCGATGGCGGCGCCAACGCTTGATCCGCAACGGATTCTCGGCTGGAGCGCAAACACCCTCGCTCCAGCCGTCACGATGTTGTGAAACCGTTCTGCAACAGACGTTCCAAAATTTATGAAAGCTTAACGAAATCGGTATGAATCAGTATAGTCGCGCCTTACATCCGCCATGCGGTGAGCGGGACGATCTAGCGTGCGGAACGGGAACCGGTTACGGCCGGAGCGGGTGATCCATGAAATTCCTCGGAAACAGGGCAACCGTGATGCCGCTGATGGCGATCACGGCAACGTTGGCCTTCGGTGTGCCGCAGGCAGGCGCGCAGGGGCTCTTCGACATGCTTTTCGGGGGCGGCGTCAGGCAGGCTCCGCAAGGCGAATTTCCGCCCCCGCCACCCAAGCATAAGCCAAAGCCGAACGTGCCGGGCGGCGGTGGTGTCAAAATCAGCAGCCCATCCTATTACACCTACAAGGCCGATCGGCTGATCCGTATCGACTTCTCGGCGCTGACGGCAGCACCGCAGCCGGCAACCCCACAGGACGCCGCCTTCGTTCCGTCAGCCACGGGCGCCGCCTTCCGTGATGCCATTGCCAGCTTGAGCGATTATGAACTCTATGCCGAGCCTGACGTCGCCAAGGCGCTGATCGCCTATTACTCGGCCAATCCGGAATTCATCTGGGTGACAGGAACCAGCCTCAACAGCCGTGCGCAGGATGCGGTGCGCGTGCTCGGCGAGGCCGCGAGCTACGGTCTTGAGCCCGCCGACTATACGGTCGAAGTGCCCGCTGCCGGCACATCGACGGCCGACGCCAATGCGCAACTGAAAGAACTCGTCCGTTTCGAGATGGCGCTGTCGGCGCGCGTGCTGCGCTATGCCCATGACGCCCAGAACGGCCGCGTCGAGCCCAACCGCATGACCGGCTACTATGATTTCCCGGCCAAGCCGCTCGACTTGCAAGGCGTGTTGAAAACGCTGGCCCATACCCAGCAAGTGCGTACCTATCTCGAGTCGCGGCATCCGCAGAATGCGGAATACCAGGCACTGCGCGTCGAACTGGAGTCCCTGCAGGCCAGCGCCGAGAACGAAATCGTCGTCGACCCCAAGCTGTTGCTGAAGCCGGGCGAAATCAGCCCCGAACTGCCGAAGCTGCTGACCCTGATCGCGCGCAATCTCGATGACGAGATGGGCGGCGCCTATGGCGAGATACTGTCCAGGCTGGCGACCAGCGAAGTCTATGATCCGGAACTGATTCCGGTCATCAAGGCCGTGCAGCAAAAGGCCGGCATGAAGGGCGATGGCGTCATCGGTCCGCGCACCGTGTCGTCGCTGGCCGGAACTTCCAAGGCCGACAAGCTGCTGAAGGTGGAAGTGGCGCTGGAGGAACTGCGCTGGCTGCCTTCCGATCTCGGCAGCCCGCGCGTCTTCATCAATCAGCCGGCCTTCACCGCGAGCTACATCGACAATGGCGAGGAAAAGCTGAAGACGCGTGTCGTCGTCGGCAGGACCACCAACCAGACCGCCTTCTTCTACGACCAGATCAAGCAGGTCGATTTCCACCCCTATTGGGGCGTGCCGCAGTCGATCATCGTCAACGAAATGCTGCCCAGACTGCGCAACGATCCCGGCTATCTCGACCGGGCCGGCTATGAGGTGACGGATTCGCGCGGCAAGCGCATTCCTTCGTCGGCGGTCAACTGGGGCGCCTATGGCTCGAACATCCCCTACAGCGTGCGCCAGCAGCCGAGCGAGGCCAATGCGCTGGGCGAGCTGAAGATCCTGTTCCCGAACAAGCACGCCATCTACATGCACGACACGCCGCAGAAATCCTTCTTCGAGCGCGACATGCGCGCGCTCAGCCATGGCTGCGTGCGGCTGCAGGATCCGCGCGGCATGGCGGCGGCGGTGCTTGGCACCTCGGTGGACTATATCGCCGAGAAGCTGAAGCACGGCCACGCGACCGAGAACGTGACACGCACGATCCCGGTCTATGTCGCCTATTTCACCGCCTGGCCTGACCTGTCCGGCAAGGTCGAATATTTCGGCGACGTCTACGACCGCGACTCGCGGCTCAAGCAGGCCTTGGACGCCACCGAGGCGGTGCGCTCGCCGTCGAGCTGATTTAACGCTCCAGCAGCGGTCGCCGGAAGCCGGCGTCCCGCCCGGCGATCAGCCAATAGAGCAACCCGGCAACAAGACCGGCAGCGGCTATGATGCCGATGTCGACCCATCGCTCCGGGTCCATGTCCTCCGGCGCACTCGGCCAAATCAGAGCGAAACCGCCAACCGCGGCAGCGGCGCCGAAGACCATGTGCAGCAGGACATTGCGCAGCGAGAAGAACTCGGCAATCAGCGCGAAGATCACCGTCTGCAGCGCGGTCACCACGATCGTCAGGAAATAAACGAACATGCCGAGCGGCGGCACCACCAGGACCGCGATCGGCGAGACGCCCATGACGTCGAAATAGTCGGGCGCGTTGGGCAACGAGCTGAGCACGGCATAGATCGCCGCGATGGCGATCAGGCCAACCAGCACCGACACGAAGTAGCCGGCAAGCATCATCAATATGCGCTTTAGTACATGTTTCGCCGTCGCCATGCCCATCCCCCAATGCGGCCCCTAGAGCAATTCCAGAAAAGGTGTGAAGCAGCTTTCCCGGGAAAAGCGCATAGCGCTTTCCCTTGGGAATTGCGTCAAAACAAAGAGTTAGAACGGTTCGCCGTTTCCGTGAAAGGTGAAATGCTCTGGCGCTATAGTCAGCCATCAAAGCGAGACTGACGCAAGGGGAAGGCAATCGCCTCAAGCCAGCGACCTTTCCAACTCATAGCGGGGAGCGCCAATTGTCGAGGTCGGCGCCGCCCCTCATTGTCCTGCCGGACATTTCTCCCCGTATAGTGACGGGGAGAAAGAGGATGGCCGCAATGCCGGTGCCATCCTTTGCAACATTGGTGATTGGCAAAATCGGCGGCGAGCGTCCCTCTCCCCGTCGCTATACCGGGAGAGGATGCCGGCAGGCAGGTGAGGGGCGGCGCCAACGCCCGGAAAGACCGACGGCAACGGCTGGGAGCGGCCAATGAATTCGCGTCCGAACGGCCTCCGACGACAACCCTTATTTTGGCTCGCCCGTCACGGGATCATAATTGATCTCAACCTTGGCCTTGTCCGACGTGTAGTAGGTGACGGTGTAGGCGCCGCTGTCCCAGTCGACCTCCTTCACATAGAGAAAGCCGTCGCGCTTCTCGACCTTAGCGAGGATCTCGGACAGTTTCTTGGCATTGGGCGGCGGCAGCGGCGTATCGTCCGCGGCCAAGGCCGGCCCGCCGGCAAGAAGAACGGCGACGCTTGTCATCAGAAGAAATCTGGACATGGCTTTCCCTCAAGGTTTCATCGGACAGAAACTCGCCGGCAAGGCGGTTTGTTCCGCAGCTGGAATGGATGACCATTCAGTCCGCCGATTTGCGGTTAACCGGAAGAAAAAAGCCATGCGCCAAAAACACGATGCGCCACGTCACTATTCGTGGCCATAGGATGTTGGCGGTTCATTGGGAGGTTATATGCGCACCCGTCATATTGTTGCCCCCGACGATGTCCCCAACTGATGGGAGCGCATCAAGCCGAGCCCTTGCTACCTGTTCGAGACGCCGCCGCCGCTTAACTTACGCGGCGCGTCGTTGAGCGGGGTGGAGACCTGAGCGGGTTCGACGAGGGTCGACGGCGGTCACGATGCTGTGGTGGTGATCGCAATAGACGCGATCCGGCGAAGTTGGCCCGGCACAAAAACGGTAACCGCCGGGCACAGACGGGTCTTCGCTCACCGGGAAGCGGCACTGATAGACGCCTAGCTGAATGAGGGGGACGTCTCTCGAAGTTGGTCTGATATTTTCAGGCATGGTTTTTCAGGTTCCTAGTTCATAGCTTTTGCCGGCGGCCGCAGTGCGACCGCGTCAGGGCGAGCTTCTCTCGTTCGGAGGGCTGTGGATCACCATATGGTGTTGATCGCAGCGTCAATGAGGCCCGAGGCCCTGCTTTCGGAAGCCAATTGTTGCGACTTAAGGCCACACTTGCCGCTGCGAAGGCATCCGGCGGACGATGTTGTCGTCCCACAGATCGCTCCGCCCTCGGGTTAATCGGCAGCCGGGGTGAGGGCCGTCATGTGGGGCCCCGCATCCGTGCGCGACCGTCGGCTTCCAGGGCCCTCAACCGGCCAGCCCTGAGAGGCCCAGTTACGGGAGCGGATACAACTTTTGTCAGCAGACAGTGTGGTCGCGTTCCAGAGCATCTCTCCGAACCGTTGCGCCGGTGCTATGGTGTGCCTGCATGATCAGACAGCAGGGATATGAGGCATGCCCGAAGTCACCCGCCGTACACTTCTTGCGTTCACCGCCGTGGCCTCGGTCGTTGAACCGACGTTTGCTGAAGGGGAAGGTGCCTCACCCGAATTGCGGGCGCTGATCGGAGCCCATGAAGCCACCTATGTCGGGCTTCACAGGGTTGTTCATCAAGCGGGCAGTAGCAGCAACGAATGCAAGACGGCAGACCGGATTGAACAGGAAGCATTGCTGGCCATCTGCTCCTATCCTGCGATCAGCCGAGGTGATCGCTGGGCCAAGGCCGATTACCTGTTGATCGCTGAAGCTCGGGATGAACTCGACCTGGAAGAGCACATGCAGGCCATCCTGCACTCGATGAAGCGCTGATCGCGGCTCGACCGGCGCAGTGCTTGGACCCATCAACAGGAGTTCATGCGCGGATTCTCCGGCTACTCGCACCTTCCATTACTGCGACTACGCATCAGTGGCTAACGGACGAAACGGTCAGCGATCTGTCGGGCTGAAACCTGAACGCTCCAATGTCTGCCAGTTCCGGTGCTACACAGAAGAATTTTGGCGGCGAAGGCGCGGATTGTAGTTGCTGAGGCTAGCTTGGAGTGTGATTTCAGGAATGCAGATGGTGGGCGATGCAGGGATTGAACCTGCGACCCCACCCGTGTGAAGGGTGTGCTCTCCCGCTGAGCTAATCGCCCGCTCGTTGCCCGAAGGCCAAGCGAGCCGCGATATAAGGGAGGCGGGTGTGGGAAGTCAAGGCGCTGTCTGGCGTTCCGCTAAGGATCGGATTTGCTGCCCTTTCCGCGTTGTCGCCGGGGCGGGGCAGGCCGCTTCCCAAGGCAATCGCATATAGATTCTTGCGAAGAGGACCCCCACCCTGACCCTCCCCACAAGGGGGAGGGAAGCTGCCGCGCTCTCGCCTTTTGCGTCGAGAACGTCGGCAATTTTGCTGAGATCAGCGCCGACGGGATCTCCCTCCCCCTCCGGAGGCCCCTTGTGGGGAGGAGTAGGGGCGGGGGTAATCGTAGGGCGCACGCCTTTGCCCCTTTGCGATTGCCTTGGCCGTTTCCCCTCACTGTCCAGCAGCAGCAATCAGCTTATGTGCCAGGTCGAGCGTCAGCGCGTCGAAATGCGAGATCACAGCCGACGGTTCGAATTCGCGCACATGGCGGTCGGTGTAGCCGAAATCGACGGCCACCACCGGAATGCCGGCGGCCTTGGCGGTGTCGATGTCGGTTTGCGAATCGCCGACCATCAGCGCGCGATGCGGGTCGCCGCCGGCCAGCTTGATGGTTTCGATCAGGTGGCGTGGGTCGGGTTTGCGGAAGGCGAAGGTGTCCTGTCCGGCGATGGCCGCGAAATGCCTGGTCAGGCCGAGCGCCTCGATCAGCGCCAGCGAGTTGGCTTCGTATTTGTTGGTGCAGATGGCCAGGAGATAGCCGGCGTTCTCGAAGCGCGCGATCGCCTCGACGACACCGGGGTAGGGGCGTGACTTGCCGGGGATGTTGAGCGTGTAGTGGTCAAGGAAGAGTTTCAGCAGCCGGTCGTGCTCCTCGACATCAAGCGATCGCTGATGGGCCGCATGAGCGCGTTCGATCATCACGCGGCCACCGTGACCGACAAAACGCCTGAAGCCGGCTTCGTCGACCGCCGCGATCTGGCTGGCGGCAAGGCTGTGGTTCAGGCTGTCGAGCAGGTCCGGCGCCGTATCGATCAGCGTACCGTCGAGGTCGAACACGATGATCGGGCGGGTCATGGTCTGTCCTGGGCCAAGTTTATACAGGGGCAGGCGATAGCGGCTGCGGCGCGTCAAGGCAAGCTTACTGGGCAAGCACGGGGCCTGCTCGTTCGGGCAGCCCCATCGGGCTGGACATTCTGGCGGCGCGCCGCCACAAATAGGGCCGCCCCAACCGGGGGGGCAATTGGGGGCCGCCCCCCCAAAATGTAAAACCCCCCCCGGGGGGGGGGGGTTTGGGGGGCGAATCGCCCCCATGGGCAAAAATTATCGTAAGTGTAGTATAA